>NZ_KV836142.1:0-54483 GCF_001838255.1 Corynebacterium sp. HMSC073B01
AAAATCAGACACACTTTTTGTCACTTAACCCCATAATGGAGTCGGAACTGGGGCGGCAGTGTTCGTTGGTACTGCTAGCGGCTAAACCTCTTAGAGCGGCTGGCCAGCACCCGCACCAGCCGGTGGCGGGTTGTGGCCGTCGTCATCGGAGTCGACCTCTGCCTCGGCAGCGGCTTGGTCAGCAGCACCTTCGATGTCGTCGGCTTCAACGCTCAGGGTGCCGTCAGCATTTCCGAGAACGTCCTTGTCTTCCTCGGAGTCAGCCAGAGCACCGCCGTCGGCATCAACGTTACCGGCCTTGCCCTTGTTGGTGAAGGTGAACTTCGCCTTGTCGACGTCCTTGGACTCGCCATCCCAGCCTTCGACATCGATGAAGACGGTCTCGCCGAGACCAACCTCACCGTAGAGAATCTTCTCGGAGAGCTGATCCTCAATCTCGCGCTGGATCGTGCGACGCAGCGGACGGGCACCGAGCACTGGATCAAAGCCACGCTTGGCCAGCAGGTTCTTGGCGCGGTCGGAAATCTCCATGGTGATGCGCTTCTCGTCGAGCTGGTCGCTGACGCGGGCCAGCATGAGGTCGACCATCTGGACAATCTCAGCCTGGCTCAGCTGCCTGAAGACCACAATCTCGTCGATACGGTTCAGGAACTCCGGACGGAAGTGCTTCTTCAGCTCGTCGTGGACCTTGTCCTTCATCCGCTCGTACTTGCCATCTTCATCGGCCTCGCCGACACCCGAGAAGCCCATACCAACAGCCTTGGAAATGTCGCTGGTACCCAGGTTCGAGGTGAAGATCAGAACCGTGTTCTTGAAGTCCACCACTCGACCCTGCGAGTCAGTCAGACGACCGTCTTCCAGGACCTGCAGCAAGGTGTTGTAAATCTCCTTGTGGGCCTTCTCAATCTCGTCGAAAAGCACGACGGAGAACGGCTTGCGGCGCACCTTCTCGGTGAGCTGGCCGCCCTCTTCGTAGCCGACGTATCCGGGAGGAGCACCGAAGAGACGAGAAGCAGTGAAGCGGTCGTGGAACTCACCCATATCAATCTGAATGAGTGCGTCTTCCTCACCAAAGAGAAACTCGGCCAGAGCCTTCGACAGCTCGGTCTTACCAACACCGGACGGACCAGCGAAGATGAACGAACCGGACGGACGCTTCGGGTCCTTCAGGCCAGCACGGGTACGACGAATAGCGCGGGAGACAGCACTGACAGCCTCTTCCTGACCGATGATGCGCTTGTGCAGCTCATCCTCCATGCGCAGCAGACGCGAGGACTCTTCCTCGGTGAGCTTGAACACCGGAATGCCAGTCCAGGAAGCCAGGACCTCCGCAATCTGTTCCTCGCCAATCTCAGCGATGGTGTCGGACTCGCCCGCACGCCACTTCTTCTCGCGCTCGCGGCGCTCTTCGCCCAGCTTGCGCTCCTTGTCGCGCAGACCAGCTGCCTTCTCGAAGTCCTGCTCGTCGATGGCGGCTTCCTTCTGGCGGCGCACATCGGCAATCTTGGAGTCAATCTCCTGCAGGTCAGCCGGGGCAGTCATGCGCTTGATGCGCATACGAGCACCGGCCTCGTCAATAAGGTCAACAGCCTTATCCGGCAGGAAGCGGTCGTTGATGTAACGATCCGAGAGGGTAGCTGCCGCAACCAGCGCCTTGTCCGAGATGGATACGCGGTGGTGAGCCTCGTACTTATCGCGAACACCACGCAGAATCTCGATAGTGAGATCCACGCTCGGCTCCGGCACGTTCACCGGCTGGAAACGACGCTCGAGAGCGGCGTCCTTCTCGATGTGCTTACGGTACTCATCCAAAGTGGTAGCACCGATGGTCTGCAGCTCACCGCGAGCCAGCTTCGGCTTCAGAATCGAGGCTGCATCAATTGCGCCCTCGGCGGCACCGGCACCAACCAGCGTGTGAATCTCGTCAATAAACAGGATGATGTCACCGCGCTGGTTAATCTCCTTGAGCACCTTCTTCAGACGCTCCTCGAAGTCACCGCGGTAACGGGAACCCGCAACCAGCGAGCCCAGGTCGAGAGAGTAAAGCTGCTTATCCTTCAGCGTCTCCGGCACACGACCGTTGACAATGTCCAGTGCAAGCCCCTCCACGACGGCGGTCTTACCAACACCAGGCTCACCAATCAGCACAGGGTTGTTCTTGGTGCGACGAGAAAGAACCTGCATAATGCGCTCGATTTCTTTCTCGCGGCCAATAACCGGATCCAGCTTGCCCTCACGTGCAGCAACGGTCAGGTTACGACCGAACTGATCAAGCACCAGCGAACCCGACTGGTGGTTACCCTCCTGCACACGAGCGCCGGAAGTAGCACCGACCGGACGCTGCTCCGGAGAACCATCGGACTCATCGCCCTGGAAACCGCTGAGCAGCTGAATAACCTGCTGACGTACGCGCGGCAGGTCAGCGCCGAGCTTAACCAGGACCTGAGCAGCAACACCTTCGCCCTCACGAATCAGGCCGAGCAGCAGGTGCTCAGTACCGATGTACTTGTGACCCAGCTGCAGAGCCTCGCGCAGAGAGTACTCCAGCACCTTCTTTGCACGCGGGGTAAACGGCACGTGACCGCTCGGCGGCTGGGAGCCACGACCAATAATGTCGACTACCTCAGAGCGCACAGCATCCAGGGAAATACCCATGGACTCCAGCGCCTTGGCAGCTACACCGTCGCCTTCACTAATCAGGCCGAGCAGGATGTGCTCCGTGCCGATGTAATTGTGATTGAGCTCGCGTGCCTCATCCTGTGCCAGGACGACAACGCGACGTGCTCGGTCCGTAAACCTCTCGAACATCACTGCCCTTTCAAGTGTCTATTTTTGCCGTAATTCAATAAAGGTTGTTTCACCTAGCTTAAACGCGACGCGACACAGATTAATCCCTATAGCCGTACGCCAGTAGCGAACAGCCTGGTCGAGAGAGGTATCACTGCTCGTACGGCAGCAAAAGCTCCCGGCGGCAATGCCACCGGGAGGAAACGAATGTTGGAATGAATTACTCCTGCGCGTTAAGCCAAACGCCAGACAAGAAGGAGTATTTGCACGGGATATCAGTCAGTCTCCATAATCTCCCACTCATACGGAGTCACTTCACCGCGCACCTCGTGGTACGGAGAACTGAAGTACAGGGTGCCATTCTTATTCAGGACCACGATCCCGTGGAAGCTGTACTTCTTCCCTTCCTTCAGTCGGAATGGCGGGCGCGAGGCATCCCAATTTCCACCGCTCATTCCGGCTTCCCAACTTCCAGATGCATCCTCGAGATCAAAGGTGACCAGATTGTGGGCGTTCTTCTTGTTACCCCACTTAGCTGTGGTCTGGCAGCGGAACATGTCCTGATTTACCGACCCACCACAGACTACGGTTTCTCCGTCTGTGGAATAGCTGACATAGTCACGGTTGATCTTGGGGTAGTTCGTAGCTGCATCGGCGACGGACGGATTGACAACAGCAAGCGCAGTGGCGGCAGTGATTGCGGCGGCTACAGCGGAAATCTTCTTGGTGAACATGATCTCAGATTAAAAACTCTCGGACACAAAAGAAACGGGAGTTCTCCCCGGGGAGTTCTCCCCTAGCTAAACCATGCTGGACTGCCCAAATCTGGACAGTGGTGCCATCAAACGCACCACGATTTATCCGCTTATGTCACCGGCACAATGCAGTCAGAGAGCGATGCTGTCCAAAGCAGCACGGTCAGAGCGCATGGCAGTCTGTGACGCACCGAGAATGGATTTATATCAATGGCTTTCAAACTATTCAGCTTCCGAAAGACCTTCCGCCCCACCCGCAACTCCCGGGTTACGCTATCGCGTTCTGGCCTCGGATATTCCTATCGCATGGGGCCCGTTCGGTGGACGAAGAATGCCCGTGGCGGCCGAACCACTACTGTGAACACGCCAATTAAAGGATTGACTTATCGCAAGTACCGTCGTTAAGCGAGCAGTTTCAAGTCGTCTGCAGTGACCAATCGTGCTTCGATTGCAGCGACAACTACCAGCTGCAGACGGCTCTTTTGATTAACCCGTTGCCACTCCTTGCTTGAGACCAGCCCCTTGCTCAAAGCGGATTCAAAAAGTGCGGTGCGGTAATGCTCGACTGCCTTTGCGGTCTTGCCTCCCAGCTTTCGGCCGGCCTCGGCATCGGTGCATGAAACCATAATGGTGTCGATTCGGCCGCGCAGATAATCCTCCGCATATGCAGCGATCAGAGCACGCTGGCGCTCCGGCAGCTCCCCAACCGAGATGGTTTCAGTCCCGTCAGTTGGCAGCACGACCTTCGCATCGGCGTGCTCAATATCCTGTTTAATCTGAATTTCGTACTGGTCATCCTTGACGGAAAAGCGGATGAAATACTCCGGGTAGCTCAAATCAAAACGCTGTTGCGGAGCCAGCCGGAATGACCGCGACACCTCCGGAATGTGCACCATTGCAGTCACGTGCTCGCAGTTATTGAGCAGAAACCACATTCCGGATTCCGCATACACATACATTGCTATGCGGTGCATGTAGCGGTTATCTTCGCCCACTTTGAGGTCGGCGTCACGCCCGATGGTCAATCCCTCACTCGGATTGGCAACAATCGCATCCCCACACAAATTATCAACCACAAGTGTTGGGAGCGATGTCACGTTGACCAGGCCTTTCTCTCGCACCACCAGCCACCAACCGCGAATCAGGAACCCTACCCAACGCTCCTGGGGGAATCGCCCAACGACGGCTGAAGTGACTGGCATTCATGATAGTTATCCGAAATATAACAAATATTCTCGGCGTTATCGCTTAATTCGTCGTGGTTTGCATTGCCCACGCCGCCACCGTGTCATAGGCAGCAGGACAAGGATCGCCTTCACTCAAAACGACAAATACCGGACGAAGCACTTCGGGACTGGATGGCGCAGAACTTTCCGCCGGCTGAACCAAGCAGTAATTAATCGGCCGTGTTGCCTCGGAACCTTCGCTGTTCACAGCTTGAAATGAGCCTGACGTTTGTAGGACATCCAGCCGGCGACCATCGGGCTCCATTCGCAGTTTCACCACTTCAGAGCCAGCTGGTTCAGCCACTGACCGGTTCTTGCTCACGGCATCCAGAATTTCACCCCGCCATTTGTCATTTTCAGCCTCTGCAATCGGCTTCTTCTCATCAATACCGTGGCGAAATGGCAGCAAGAATTCATCTGCCGAAGCAAACTGCGTCGCGTGATATGCAGCACCGTTGAATGTTCCCATCCGCTGAATCCCCTGCCAGCTCTTCTCACCGATGGGGACGTCGCTTAACGACGTAAGGGTCCATCGGTCACCCACCGGAATCCGAGGCCCCTTCGCCAAATCGGGAGCGCGAAGTCGCATCGGTTCCGCAGAACCTCCGATAGCTACTGGCTGTGCCAAGTGCTTGGCACTAAAGAGACCGCCATCTCCAATGCCGCTACGTTCGGCAACAACAATGCCACCACCAATAAGGCCTAGACATGCCACTACGGAGAACGCTGCAAGGGCTTTCTTCCGGTTCTTCGGATTGCGAACCTCGACGGCACCACCATTTAGCGCAGCAATGAGATCGCTAATAAACGCATTGCAGGATTCGTAGCGTTCATCGGCGTCAACCGCCAACGCCTTGGCGAAGACCGAATCAACTACCGCACCGAGGTTGGTAACCGGTCGCTTACCGCAGTGCAATTGCCGCGCACTGGCCGCGTCAGTAGCTGGAAATGCCTTATATCCCTGCAACAGCTCGAATATCGTGCACGCAAACGCATACTCGTCACTAGCTGCACTAATGCAACCCTTAGTGAAGATCTCTGGCGCCATGTAGGGCAATGAGCCGGCAACACGATTGGTCACGCCAACACTGTCGATTTCAGTGGCGGTTGATACACCGAAATCCACAAGCGTCGCGCTTAACACAAGCCCCGACGAATCTCGCTCTACGACGATATTTGATGGTTTTACATCACCATGAATCACCGCTGGTTCGTGCTTTGCTAGCCGATCTAGCGCGGTAGCAATCTCCACACCAATCGACATGACCTCGCTCTTATCGAAAGTGCGCGGCGGATATTCGGCCAGTTCAGCGCCCAACGAATTACCGCTAATAAGAGTCATGGTGAACCAAAGCAGGTTCCCGGCTCGCCCGCCATCGAACACGGTCACAACGTTGGGAACGTGAACAGTGGCTGCGATAGAAACCTCGTTCTGGAACAGTGCCTCCATTCGCTTAGAAGCACTGGCCTCTTCCGGCAGTGGGACGATTTTCAGTGCTTCGTTTCGGCCCAGCTTGGGATTTCGTACTCGAAAAACAGTCCCCATATTGCCGGCACCGATGAGAGCTTCAACCTCGTAGCCCTCAAAAATATCGCCTACCTGGGGAAGATTAGTCATCGGTTCCGTTGCCCAGACCCATCGAGATTACCCACCATAATCTGAATCCCAGACTCAGAGCGGCAATCATAATTAGGCGAAACTTCTTGGCATTCCATCGTCAGTGGCTGACCGTCATACTCAATCTCGATTGTCGTCTGCTTTGGCAGTGTTCCTTGCTCTTGCCGCTGTTTACTGAGCGCCCGCACTACCTCGTAATATGCTTCACAGTCCATATCGGAGCCCTGGTTTGACCAGGCACTCTGCAGCATCGGGCACGTCGGATCAACGGTCGACGCTAAGACCTCTGGGTCTACGAACCGATCGTCGGCAGGCGGTGCGATTGTAGTCGAGGTTGGTTCCTGATCATCGCCCACATAGTAGGACGGCGAGACTTCCACTTCGGTGCTTTCAGTGGTTTCAAACAACCCGTCGGCGTTATCCTGCTGGTTAGAGCGGAAATTTAGGATCCAGACCACCATTGCCAGGATGACGACAACCAGAATGGCGAGCACGAACAGCAGAATCTTCCGATTTCGACCATCAGTATCGGAATTTGCACCGCTGTCAATGTCATCGACGCCCGGGATTAGAGTGCGATCGTCGGTCATCAGTTATCTCCTTGGCTGACAGAAACCTTCATCATCGTCGTGCGAGCAGCCGAAATCTCTTCCTCATTCATCACACCAATGCGCACGTGGGATTCGATTGAGCGACCCGATGGAACGTGAGTGCCTTCCACGGTAATCATGCCGTCTGCTGCTACAAAGAACTTAACCTGAATTGGCTGACCCTTGGGCAACGGCGGGATACCTGTCAGCATAGATTCCGATCCACTAATGATGTCATTGAGAGCGACATCTTCGGATGGAACGTCACTGGCCTGCTGATACAGCGTCAAATCTACTTCCTCTTGGCCATCAGCTACGGTCGAATACTCCCGGACCACCGGCTCAGACAGGGGAATCATGTCATTCTGGTTGACCAGATAGTCGATGTACGGGTTGTTCAGATGATCGACAACTCGAATGCCAATCGACTTTGGCAATACATTTGCCACCTTCTTCTCCGACAGCGCGGCTAGCTGCCCGGCGTCAATCCCTGTCTCAGCCGCGATCTGCGCAATTGACTGCTGTTGGACAGCAGGGCTGGACTCAGCATTAACCACTCCCCCGAGCTTGCTGATCATCGCAGCAAGGGCAGCACCCTTAGCAACGGCTAGATCAGGCTCAACCAACAGTGGCTTCTTACCCGTCAGACGCTCCACCAGTTTGGTTACGGCGGTCATTCGCGAAGATCCACCCACCAGGATGACCTCATCAATTGTCAGTCCCGGCTCCTTTTCCTTTGCCGTCTCCAATACACGGGTCAAAGGAATCTCCGTCTGCTCGAGCAATGGCGCCGTGACACGCTCCAAGTCTTCGCGGGTAACGGCAATCTTGGCGCGGGAACCAGAGTCACTGGCAAGTCGCACAGTGGCGCTTTCCGCATTACTCAGCGCCTCTTTACAGTTCACCGTCTGCTCATGCAACTTAGCGACGAAGGTCTCATCGTTTTCCGCCTCCTCGTCACCAGTCTGCTCAATGAATTTATCCAGGATAAATTCACCAAGCGCCTTATCCCAGTCAGCACCGCCCAGTCGAGCATCACCGTCGGTGGCAATAACCCGGAAGGTGTTGTCAATCCCCTGCACAATCGTGGCATCGAATGTACCGCCTCCGAGGTCATACACCAGCAAGGTCTTGTCCTTTAGAGGCTGCTTGGAGTCGTAGTAGAGGGCCGCAGCAACCGGTTCTGCTACCAGCTCCAACACATTGAAATTAGCAATCTGCCCTGCGTTGCGAGTTGCCTCGCGCTCCTTCGCACCAAAATATGCCGGCACAGTAATAACTGCCGAAATCTCGTCGTCAGCTGCTTCGTCTGGAACCAACGAGCGCAAAATCAATGAAGAAATCTCCTCCGGGGTATACGCCTTCCCGCTGAAATTCCATTTCTTATCGGTGCCGATGCTCCGCTTCACCAGCTCGATGACGTCATTGGGGCTGAAGAGCTTCTCTTCACGTGCCAGCTTTCCGACAACGGTATTGGCCTTCGATTCAAACCACACCACACTTGGTGTCGACAGATCTCCGTCGAGGTTTTCTTGAATGACAGGAACACCCAGTGAGTCCACGTAGGAAATTGCGCTATTGGATGTGCCCAGATCGATGCCGTAAATACGTTCAGCCATGATTTTTCTCCTTATTCTGAAATCTGTTGGATTCTTGACTTCTTTTGCCGTGTCAGCGCTCTAGTTGTGTGCTGGCCGGACTCGAGCTGTGCTCTGTTCAGACTCGAGTTTTGGCCTAGTTGCCGCTGTGCCGGTACACCGTGACCGGCGCCTTGGCCACCACAATTGGACTGGTAGAACTGGTGAAGGTGTAGTAGTGCGAGATTCGTCGTGATGGCGCCAGCGTGCGGTGCAGCGCGGGGTTATCCGAATCCGCGAATTTGGTACGACGGTGAATTGAAGAATCAAAGGCATCGCCCACCTTCGCCTCTGTAATTGCCACTCCCATGGACTGAAGCGCATCTGCGATCGAGTCCTGCAGGAAATCCAGGGTCGAATACAGGTCACTGCCATCAGTTTCGGTAGTTTCTTCGAGCCGCGAAAGGTCAGCGCAAATCCCGTCATGGATGGCCGCCAACTTTTCCGCCAGCGGCATCAACTGGGCGTACCAACGACGATCAGTCAGCGCTTCCAACTCTTCACTTTGAGAGCGCAATACTGCGTTCATTGTGTCCAGCCGTGTTTGAATCAAATCCAACTGCTTTACGACGTTCCCGGCCGCAACACCTGCGGTACTTTCAGCATCCGTTTCTGGGAGCTCTTCCACCGGAACGGGAGGAATATCTTCCTGGGTTGGTGTTCCTTCCGCTGCCTGTCCAACACCATCAATTTCGCCGTTAGCTGAATCGGCACTGCCAGAATCAGCACTGCCAGAATCGGCGTAATCAACCTTGGACCATGCAGCTTCGTCGGTGTCTAGTTTTGGGTCTCCGGAATACTCGACCGGCTCCTGACCTGTGGTATCACCGTTGTCGACCGTGCCCCGGGGGTCGAAGGACTCATCAAAATTCGGCAGCGGGGCGAAATTATGCGCTCCACCGAAGTCAACCTCCGGATACTTAGGATCTCGTTCCTGATACTCATCAGCACGACTGTCCGAATGCTTGGCAGCCTTTTTATTTTCACCCTTTTTGTTATTAAAGAACCCCATTTTTATACTCCTTACCCTTGGCGAATAGATAGACAAGCGTTATGCCAACCATGATTACTATTAACGACATCTCCCAATCGAAATATGTGAAGAAGATTTCTCCAATTACCGCTGCAAAGAATACATATACAAAGCCGAACACCCCTATCCACCTTTTAGCTGTCCGCGCTCTGACCAATTTATGCAAAATCACAAGAAATAGACCTAAGGTCAGTGCCGACCCAGCATTATGCACAAGGGCATAGCTATTGGGATAATATTTCAAGTCGTTAATTAGAGACCAGATAACGGATACAGCGGTCAAAGGTATTAGTAAAACCATCAAACGCCTTGTAATTAAATCTTTTTCATTCTCTTGTGCTTGTTGACCCCATGATCCTTTTTCTAGCGGTGGTTTCTCGAGCGCATCCGTTCGATTGACGTTTTGAAGTACACGATTCTCAATTGTCGAATCGGAACTAGAACAGTAGGCTCCCTCAGCAATTTGCAATTCTTTACGAAGTCTCGTTGGGTCCAGCGACGATTCGTCATTCAGCAGACCGAAAGTATGTCGAGTCACTAAATCCGCTGGATTATCGACTGCTTGCAACCTTCGAATGAGAACGGTGCGGGTTTCAGCCTCTGGCGAACCGGTACGAAAGTTCGCACCAATGGATTTCGTTGCACCCTTCAGCATGTCGTTATCGATTGACTTGCCGTCGATAGCGCCTTCGGACTGTTCACGAAAACCGCTCGCAATGACATCTGCAATCGACCGAATGTCGGTATTTGCACTACTGGCCTCTTTAAAGGCAGCCCAGACTCTTTTCTCTGCATTGTTCGTCGGACCAGTCTCAATTTCCTGGCTATCTTCAACGTCGACGTATTCACGGAGCTCCATGCGGTTGGACGTTGGAACCAATATCCGATTAAAGAACTCTTCAAGCCCGTGCTCGGTAATCGCTTTTCCGCTGCCCTTTGCATACGGCTTCAAGAACCCCTCTTTAACTGCCTTCATCTGCACATCAGTGAAGAAGTACTGAGGACGCTGTACTCGTTTAAGAACAAGTCGAAAGGAAACACCAAACTTCTTTCGCACCGCGTCAACGAAATCTTCGGTGTGCAGCTCATCGATGATGTCCAGTGCACGCTGGGACTGCTCACCGAAGAACAACAAGTCTCGAATTAAACGGACACGCGCTTCCCAAAAATCCGAGGAAGAGGCATCTCCGCCCATGGGAATGTCAGCAATCAACTGAGCTAACTTGGCCCCCGTTGGCACTGCGCCTGTTGAAAATAGATTTTCAGCTAGGTTGTCTCGAACTGCGGGATTCAGACTCACATCTGCTCCTGAATCTCACTGATGCGAACACGTTGTTCTGGGGACAGGCCTGTCATGAATCTTCTGGCAGGATCTACTGCGATAAGCCATCCGGGAACTACATGCTCCGGCAACAGTCGAATCATTGCCCGAGCAGGGCGCCCCGAATCAAGCGCGGAGACAGTTGTCAGAGTCTCTCCATTGACATTGGCGTCCTCTCGCTCTTCCAGCTCATAGGCAGTGCCGTACGTAGAAAGCGCCTGCTTCATCTCTTCAAACGCTGTGGCAGTGCTGTAGTCGAATGCGGCGCGAGCGTAGATATATTCCACTAGGACTACGAGAGCGAAAAGGATTAATGCTTCGAGCGAAATAAGGACGCTTTTAGACATAAGCGATGCTGCGGTGACTGCCAGCACCGTGATAATGAGGCCGGGAATCCAACTAGTCTGATTTCGCAAGAACCACATCGCAAACCCCATGGCGAATGGAATCAACATCGCCGTATCTGGATATGGGCCACTATTGATAGATTCCAAAACTCCGCCAATTATGAATCCGGCGATAACGAGTACGACTCGAAACATCCAGGGTGCCCACCAGACAAAAAATGGCGGAATGATACGACCTTCTTGATCTACACCAACACGGTTCGGAATAATTCCTTGATCCTCCAAATCACCGCGCCAAACTTTAGTGCGATCTGGAACATCCTTCACAATATCTGTGGTTTTTGAGAAGTAGCTTTTGGCCGCATCTTTCAGCTGTTGGAGATTCATTAAGCGGTTCTTTCCCTCGATCCTCTGCCCAACGATTAATTCGCTGAACCCGACAGGATTTAGTTAAGCCCGCACGGGTAGTGAAAGTCACCGGGAGAACTCCCGTACCGCTTCTGAGGCCTCCGCTATAGCGTCGTCAAGCAGATGAAGAAAACGCTTATTCGGCGCTTAACTCGGAGGTTTTTTAACGCCCATGTCATCCCAGTTTCATTCAAAGCACGTTTTAGCTGCGGCAGCCGCCGCGACTGCCCTGACCCTGATTGGCTGCTCAGGTATGCCCACTAACAACGCTGCCCCGGAGTCCCCCGCAGTGGTGACAGTTACAGAAACGTCCCCTGCTTCTGATGCACAATCCGAACCCCCTAACTCGACTGAGAGCTCGACCGAGTCGGAAGAGCCAGAGCAGGAATATGCCAACAGTTCGCAGGATAAGAATTCTCCAAACAGCGAACTTTCGGATTCGGGCGATGACTCCGGTGCAATAACGCTGAACAGCTCGATGGAGCTGACCAAAATTGGTGGCATGGAACCTGGCAGCGCCAAGCGCCAAAACGTCAAGATTGACGCAACTGCTCACCAGAAAGAATTGGGTGGCTTCGACACTGCTCGGATCACGTTTCCCTTCGAGGGGTCCAATAGCCTGTTGACCTATCCCCTGGTTGATGGCGAAGCAAACGTCAGGTTGATGTGGAATTTCAGCCAGACCGGAGGAACTGAAACTTGTGAAAACAAGGTGGATGTCTACGATGCCGAAGGCAAACCGACTGCAAGTGCCAGCGCAGGTGTTACTGGACAACATACTCCTTGCCAAATCGTTCGCCGGTTTGGGGAAAAGGCCTACGCAACGTTTACAGAACCCGGTGAATACATCGTTGCTGTGACAGCTCAGCAACCGGGATTCGAACCAATCACAATCGCACAGAAAGTAAAGGTAGTCGGGTAGAAATGAGCACATATGAACCCATCGATCCATGGAACAACGACCAGTCAACCTCCGCGGTGGACTCGTCTAGCAAAACTTCTGATACCAAGCCGAGAAAGAATAGAACGCTGACATTGCCACTCGTTGTCGGCGCAGTCGGAGTGATTGTTGCCGGCGCGGCAGGTTTTGCCATGGGTGGCAAGAATGCTGAGTCCGAGCTCGCAAGCGCGAATGAAGAGATTTACTCATTACAACAACAGCTAGAAGAGCAGGAAAGCGAGCTGCAAGCACAGATTGATGAGCTGAAGAGTAAGAACTCGGAAACTCATCGCGAGAGTCTCGAGTCCAACCAAGCTGCCGCAGCCGCTTATAACTACAAAAAGGCGCTTGACTGGCTTAACGTCTGCGACGCACGCGACTATATGCCTGCAGAAACAGGGGCTGGACAGTATAACTGGGGCTCCCTAGGCATCGGATGCTCGTACGAATTCGAAGATCCCGACGGAATGATTGTCATCCTAGTTAGCGGAGAAAACAGCGACGCCGAGACAGGAGAATTAACCAACGGCGATATTGACGGCTACTTAAAATCAATCATCCATGCTGATTTTCTTAGGCTCAATGTATGGGTCTCTGACTCTGGGCCATGGGCCGACGCAGAGGAAAAGGCCACAGATATTGCCGAAAAGGTAAGCAATGCCGCTGAGCTCAACAAGAAACAGGACACTGCAGAGCAATAGCTAGTTGTACTGACCGGAGACGTTGATCGACGCGATCTGGCATCAGTCGACCATGTGCAGGGCGATTGATTCCTTGACCTGTTCGATGAACGCTCGAGCGGCGGGGCTCGGATTGAAAGATCCCCACGCGATGTACTCGGTCCGGCAAGGGCCATCGACCACGGGAATGGCTCGCAGCGCTGGGTTGGCTGGCACACAGTCGACGGGCAGCAGGCAGACGCCCAACCCGCGTTCGACGAGGGCGAGCATGAGCTCGGTCGACATCGCCTCGAAGCCCACGCGGCGTTGAAGGCCTGCGGCAGCGAATGCCCGATCGCCTTGGAGCCTGCCCGGTGACCCGGCCGGGAAGTCAACGAACGTCTCGTCGGCCAGGTCGGCCAGGGCTAAGGTGCCCCTGTGTGCTAGCCGATGCTGTGACGCCATGACAGCGACGAGACGCCCTCGGGCGATCTCGTGCGCGGTGAGTCCGGACGCTGGGGTGACGTCGGCGTCCACGCCGAGGAATGCTACGTCGAGTCTCCCGCTGCTGAGATCGCGCATGAACTCATTGCTTCCCCCGCCCCGCACGGTGAGATCCACGTGGGGATGGCTGGCGTGGAAGGCTGCGACGATGTCGGGCACGCTGACGGCTGTGACCGTCGGGATCACACCTACCGACAAGCTTCCGCGGACCTGGCCCACGGCCTCGGCGGCGACCGCCACGGCGCGGTCAGCGGCTGCGAGGCTGATCCGTGCTTCCGTGAGGAAGGCTTCGCCGGCGGGGGTCAGCTCGACCCGGCGGGATGAGCGCACGAACAGTGCCGTGCCGAGTTCCTTTTCGAGGGCCTTGATCTGGTGGCTCAGGGCTGACTGCACGACGAAGCAGCGTTCTGCTGCTCGCGTGAAGTTGCGTTTCTCGGCGATCGCCACGACGTACCTGAGCTGTTGGAGTTCCACCCAATCATGATAGCAGCTCATTGTTTGGGTGAGAACAATGTGTTGGACTCACTACTGGTGAGCGACTGATGCTGGATGCATGAACACTTCTTCTCATGGGCGCCGCGGTTCGTTGCTGTGGACCTGTTTGACGGCGCTGGCCCCCGCTACGTGGGGGACGACATACATCGTGACCACACACCTCCTCCCAGCCGGGCATCCATTGTTTGCTGCGTTCATGAGGACGCTGCCGGCAGGGATCATCGCCTTGTGCCTGTCGAGGCAGCTGCCGCGCGGTTCGTGGAGGTGGAAGAGCTTCGTGTTGGGCGGTCTGAACATGGCCGCGTTCTTCCCCCTGCTGTTCTTGTCGGCGCAGCGTCTTCCGGGCGGGGTAGCGGCCACGCTGAATGCGGTACAGCCCATCATCGTTGCCCTGCTGGCCGTGGCTGTCCTCCACGAGCAACTCTCCGGATGGCGTCTGGGATGGGGTGTCGTGGGTGTCGTGGGCGTGGCCCTCGTGGTTCTCGGTCCAAGCGCTGCCCTGAACCCGGTGGGCGTGGTTGAAGGACTCGGCGGCGCAGTGGCCATGGCCACCGGCGTGGTCCTCACCAAGAAGTGGAAGCTCCCGGAAGGTGTCTCGCCCGTCGCACTGGCCGGTTGGCAGCTGACGTCCGCCGGCCTGCTGCTGGCGATTCCGGCGCTGCTGGTGGAGGGACCACCGCCGGTAATTCCTGTCCATGGCTGGCTTGGGTACGCCTGGCTCGGCCTGGTCGGGGCGCTGGTCTCCTACAGCCTCTGGTTTACCGGCATCCGACGGCTTCCGGTCACGTCCACAGCCCTCCTGGGACTCCTCTCGCCGTTGGTCGCCGCCCTGCTCGGCGCCCTGATCGCGCATGAACACCTCGGAGCCGAGCAGTACCTCGGCTTCGCGATCGCCCTGGCTGCCATGGTCTGTGGCCAGCTCCCCGCCCCCACCAATTATCGAAAGGACAATTCATGAACATCACGATTCTCGGAGCCACCGGCATGGCCGGTACCGCGATCGCGCAGGAGGCCACACGCCGCGGCCACCACGTCACTTCCGTATCGCGTAACCCACCGGAGACCAACGACCCGCATACTACCGTCGCTCGTCTCGATCTGACAGATCTCGAGGCACCCCTGCAGCCCGTCCTGAACGACTCAGACGCCGTCGTGCTCGCCGTGCGCATGGCCCCCGGCGATGAGAGCAGTGTGGCTCCGCTGACCAGCCATGTCCTCGACCACGCCGCTGTCGCGGGGGTTCGGGTTCTGGTCGTAGGAGGAGCAGCGCCCTTACGCTCACCTCACGATCGGGAGTTGCGCGTCCTGGACGACCCCACCTTCGTGCCGCCCCAGTGGCGTGACGTCGCATCGGCCAGCCTCGACCAGTTCAACGCATGTACAGAACATCCGAACCAGAACTGGACCTACCTGAGTCCGTCGGCAGTCTTCGAGCCCGGACAGGGAACCGGCGCTTATCGCCGAGGCGGTGACACGCTTCTGATCAACCACGACGGTACGTCGCGGATCACCCCTGCGGACCTGGCCCTGGCCGTACTCGATGAGCTGGAACAGCCCAGCACCCAACGTCACTTCACCGCCATCGAGCAAGCAAAGGGTCTGTCCTAAAGTTAGCGGTTCACAGAGGAATCCTCGCTAACAACCGTGAGGGGGTCGAGTTATCGGCCCCCTCCGTCTATTCCAAGGGGACGCTCTTGCTCCACGCCTACGCAGCACTGGCCTCACACGGCTTGCGGGAACCAGCCGCCCTTCTCACGATTGACCAACGTCTCCGGTCAGTACAGCTAGTGGCCCCTGATAAAGAACCCCAGCTCACCGATGAGCTGGGGTTCAGGCTTTGAGAAGACCGCTAGCAATTCACGCACTCAACAGTGCGAATAAGGACACCTAGTTGTTCACACGGTTATCGTCGTCGTGATCGCCATCCAAATCGCCGTCATCGTCATCACCATCGCCGCGATCATCGTCGTCCATGTCATCGTCACGATCATCGTCGTCACGATCGTCTTCCATGTCATCGACGTCATCAGAGTCGTCGCGATCATCGTCCTGCTTCTCAGTCGAAGTCACCGTAGTGGTCTGGACAGGAGCCGGATCGACGTCATCGCTATCGCCACATGCTGCAAGACCGAAAGCAGCGCCGGTTGCGACTGCCCCAGCTACTACCACTCGAGCTGACAAAATCCCCAGGGACACTCGAGCCTTGAGAGCGGAATCCATAGATTCTCCTAAGTCATATCGACTAACTTTGCCCTCCACAACGGAGACGTGGGCGTAGTTGGATTGGAACATGTTTGAAGGAATTTTTCTAGAAAAACAACTTCAATACAGGGCCTTCTATCTAACAGACGCCACCTTTGGAAAAGAGAGCATCTGCACGTTTGACCATTTTCACTGGTCACAATACAGGTCTTCACAAATATTCGTTTCTCATAAAAAAATTTTGCAAAAACCTACACAAGAGTGACCTAGGACACTTATTCTTACTGTAAAAGAAACTAAGTCGGCGGTCCTACCGATGAGGTTTCGCCTGATTAGGACTCTCCGAAGACCACAGGACATGAACCACGGAAGATGAGTGACTATGACATCTGACCCACAGACCTCGATCCTCAATAAGGTGCGCAAAGCTTCGCGAGCTACCTCGGACCTCGTCCTCGGACTCGCACCGGTGACGCAGGCTGGTGTCCTCGGCTCGATGGGACCCGGCGCGGCTGGTAAAGCATTAAATTCCATCTACCGCTGGGACTTCCTGCCAGCTGGTCTCCTCGGCATTGCAGCCGGCCGCGATCCGCACCACACCGCAATTATTGATGACGGCGGCTCGCTGACCTACGAGGAACTGCACGAGCGCTCCACTGCCCTGGCGCGAGCACTCCGCCACGGCGATATTCAGCAGCGCGACCGCATCGGTGTGTTGGCTCGCAATCACCGCGGTTTCATTATGGCTCTGTGCGCCCACGGTCGCCTCGGCACCGACCTGGTACTGCTCAACACCGGTGCCTCTGCCGAGCAGACTCTGGCCGTGATTCGTGAGCAGAAGATTGACTTCCTGTTCATTGATGAGGAATTCACTCACATGCTGCCGGAGGACTTCGATGAATGCCCGGTCGCCGTGTCGTGGTTTGAAAACTACGGTGACACCTCCTGCGTTCGCGAAGGCTGGACCTCCATGCAGGAGATGCTGAAGACGGCACCGCCGGCAAAGTGGCCGACCGCCGAGCTGCCAAGCCGCCCGCGCCGTGGCCGCGTTATTATTCTGACTTCCGGAACCACCGGCACTCCAAAGGGCGCCAAGCGCCCGGAGCCGCGCAGCTGGATGCCGGCATCTTCCATCATGAGCCGCATTCCGCTGCGTCAGCGTCGCCCGGCTTACCTTGCGGCTCCGCTGTTCCACACTTGGGGCTTCGCAACTGCACAGCTGTGCATCGCACTGCGTTCCACCATGATTATGCGCCGCAAGTTCGATCCAGCCGACAGCCTCCGCATTATCGAACAGCACTCTCCGCACACCATCTTCCTGGTGCCGACCATGCTGCAGCGCATGATTGAGATTCTCCCCGACAACTATGACATCGGTGCGACATCACTGAAGGTCATCGCATCCTGCGGTTCGGCCATTCCGGAGGGAATTGTCACCAAGACCCTCGAGCGCTTCGGACCGGTTCTCTACAACCAGTACGGCTCCACCGAGGTCAGCTGGGCAACCATTGCTACCCCGGATGAGCTCAAGGCAAATCCGACCACGGCAGGTCGCGCACCGCTGGGCACTCGTGTCCAGATTCTCGACGAAGACGGCAACCGCGTTGCTGACGGCGAGACCGGTCGAATCTTCGTGGGCAACAACATGTTGTACGAGGGCTACACCCGCCCCGGCGCGGACAAGCAGGTCATTGACGGCATGGTCTGTACCGGTGACCTGGGTCGAATGGAAAATGGCCTGCTCTACATCTCCGGTCGCGAGGACGACATGATTGTCTCCGGTGGCGAGAACGTCTTCCCACGTCAGACCGAAGATGCGCTCAGCCAGCTCGAAGGCATCCGCGAGTGCGCAGTCGCAGGTGTTCCGGATGAGCGCTTCGGCCAGGCCCTGGTTGCCTGGGTTGTCCGCGACGACTCCCCTGAGGGTCGCGCCCTGACCAATGAGCAGATTCGCACATATGTCAAGCAGCACCTCAGCCGATTCGCCGTTCCGCGCGAGACCGTGTTCCTCGATGAACTGCCACGCAACGCAGTCGGCAAGGTGGTTCCTCGCCACCTGCCGAAGCCGTGGGAGAACGCCGCCGAGGAGAAGGCGGCTTAGGGCGCAGGGACCGTCGTAAAGCGAACGGCAGACACGAAAAGGACGCGGTAAAAACTTCCATTGTGGAAGTTACCGCGTCCTTTTTGCGTGTCCTAGGAAGAACTAGAGCTGATTAGCCGGCGTTCAAAACACCGTAGTCCGTGACGGGCTCACGGAAAATCTCTTCGCCGTCCTGGGTCACGGTTACCGCATTCGGAGTGACGGTATACGTGTAGCCACCATTTTTCGCGACAGCACGGTTCCCGGAGAAACTATCTACTGTGTACGCATCCGGGGTATCCGAAATCTCACCGAAGTCACCAATGTAATGGCGCTGCTGGCGGTTATTGGAGTTCTCACAAATCACGGCCTTACCCGAAGAAGTCTCCGCCAGCACACGCGCGTAATACCCACCCGAGCAGCGAGCGGTACTGCCAACCCAACCTTTGGCATCGATATCATCGCGATCCATACCGAACGCGCGGAGACCAAAATTTCCCCTCTGCGTAGTGCTAGGAGCGCTGCTCTCCGGCTGCTTCGTCGTTTCCGGCTCGACGGTCTGGGTATAGGTTTCCGTGTACGTCTCCACCGGCGCCGGGGACGCAGTGCTTGACGACGAGTCCCCTGCCGCAACCGTATCGGGAGACTGCGGGGAATTATCGGAGGAATTATTCAGGTAGTACGCGCCACCGATACCGGCGACCGCTGCAAGTGCAACACCGACGATGCCCAAGGCCACGAACAGACCGTTGTTGCTCTTCTGCTCAGGTACCGGAGCCTGCTGATAAGCCGGATACTGCTGAGGGTAACCGCCCTGGTTCGGCCCCTGCGACTGGTACTGGTACTGAGGCTGGTGCTGGCCTTGAGCCCCGCCCTGCGGCTGCTCCCAGGCAGATGTTGCATAACCGTCCTGCTCCCAATCCTGCGGGGAGGACGAACGCGGGTTGTACTGGTCGGTCATCGCTAAATTCCTTATTACTTCAGAGCCACACTTGTGCTCGGCCAATAACGTGGTGGCGTGCGACTTCGCCCACAGCGGAACTTGCCACTACGTATTTTCCATTAACACTATGCGTTGCCCAGCGTACCCTGCTTGAAGCTAGCACTAGCTCAGAGCGGTACTTTGTTCTTGAAGAAATTGACGTAGTTCCGATCGGAGATCTTTCCCAGCATAAACTCTGGCTCCAACCCGAACATCGACCAACGAGTTTTCGTTGACCAGGACAGCGACTGCGGTGTTGTGGTGCGGTGGTAGCTGATCTGGTAACCGTCAGTGTGCACTCGAATCTGCGTGTATCCACCCGGATAGCCAAGTGCAGCACCCCGCTCACAGAAGTCCGTATCCCCATAGTCAGCGATACCACGACGGCTGCGGTGCGTATGACCAGCGAACACACCTTTGGCGCCCGGCGTGGCAGCCAGGATCTCCTGGAAAACCTTGGCCTGCTGAGCCTCGACCATGAATGCCTCACCACCGAAATGCGAACGCACCGCATCCTGAGTAAACGGGTGGTGCGCAAACAAAATTGTCGGACGCTCTGGATCCTCTGCGAGTTCAGCACGCAATGCACGCATCTGGCGCTCATTAATACGCCCACCTGCATAACCAAACTCGGCGGTATCAACACCGATGAGGCGCACTTCGCCGACGCGAGTCGACCAGTGCTGCTGCGTCGGCACAAGACGCTGGCTGAAGTAATCCGGAACCGCGGTCTTGCCCTTGCGGATTCCGCGTCCCCGGAAACCATTGATATTGGGTAGCCCGGGCGGGTGCACATCGTGATTACCACGGGTGACAAACCAGTTTTTCCCAAACTCACCGAAAGTATCCAAAACCCTGATGAGCTCGTCATACTCCTCAGGGCGGTTGCTATCCGTGCAATCGCCATTGACGACGAGAGTGTCTAACCCGGCAGCCTTTACCGTGTCCACCAGACCCTGCAATTGCATAGAGGCGAAAGGCTGCTCTCCTGGATCAGAGGAAAGACCGAGGTTGCCAATGCGAATGCCGTCATGATTGGGCTTACCAATGTGTGTGTCATTCGTCAGCGCGAACGTCGCCAAATGTGCACCCGCCAACGCTGGCAGAGTACTTACGACGCCTGTCTTCTCCGGTGCCGTTTTGCTCATGGTGATATTCAGCGACGGAACCGCGCGACAGTTGTGTGACCAGCACTCAAAGCGGTACTCCCGTCCCGGCTCCAACCCGTCAATGACCACATGGTGGTAGCCCGACTCTGAGTACCCCTCGTGCACGAGCTCTAACTGCGTTGAATCCGCAGGACCAAGCAGCACCCGCTCATCCGAAGGAACGGTCGGCTTAATGAAGCCATACGCTGTCTGCACTCCCGGAGCATATGTTGCCCATGTAAATGCCACTGACGTGTCTGTGACAGTGATGACCTCCAAGTCGCTAGCCAGTACCTGCCACGACTTGGAATCCGACTGGGTAAGCCCCAGACCCGACGTGACGTACTCAAGGCCGTACGCTCCCGAGGTTTTCGCGACGGCCATTGAACTTGCAGCAAGAGTTGCAACAGAGAGGTAGGCCCGGCGGGAAATGCTCATGTCCAATAAGCCTAGAACCTAAAGATGAAAATTAGATGAACTCTCCCTCTAATCTCAGAAAAATAGGAACGCAACGACAAGAGACACACGGCCAAAACAGCGCAAAATAAAACACCGCCCTACCAAGTCATGGCAGGACGGTGTTTTAAGAAATGTGGCTTGAGCATCTTTGTGAGCTTTTACCGGCTCACCAGTATGTAGATTGCTCTGAAACTGTAACTACTTCAGTTCCTTGGAGGACAGGCCCAGGGTGCGGCGAGCAACGACCAGCTGCTGAATCTGCTGGGTACCTTCGAAGATGTCCAGGATCTTGACGTCGCGGGACCACTTCTCCAGCAGGTTACGCTCAGAGTAACCGAAGGTACCTGCCAGCTGAACGGCACGGAGGCAAATCTCGGTGCCTGCACGGCCGGCCTTGGCCTTACACTCGGAAGCTTCCAGAGTGTTCGGCTGCTTGTTGTCAGCCATCCACGCAGCGCGCAGAGCCAGGAGGTATGCAGCCTCCCAATCGGACTCCAGCTTCAGGTACTCAGCTGCAGCAGCGCTCTGGGTGTGTGCCGGTGCATCGTAGTCAATCTCGATGCCAGCCTCTTCCAGGATGCGACGCAGCTCTTCCAGCGAAGCACGGGAGACACCGATGGCCATACCCGCAACCAGCGGACGAGTGTTGTCGAAGGTCGCCATTGCGCCGGCGAAGGACTTCTTAACATCAATGTCCGGGGAACCCAGCAGGTTCTCCTTCGGAACGCGGACGTTGTCCAGGCGGAGCACTGCAGTATCCGAGGAACGAATACCCAGCTTCTCTTCCAGACGCTCCACGGTGAAGCCCGGAGTGCCCTTCTTCACCAGGAAGGATTTGATGGCAGCACGGCCCTTGGACTTGTCCAGGGTCGCCCACACAACGACGGAGTCGGAACGCTCACCAGCAGTGACGAAGATCTTCTCACCGTTGATGACGTACTCATCACCATCGAGCTTGGCGGTGGTGGAAACTGCGGAGGAGTCAGAACCAAAGGACGGCTCGGTAATTGCCATGGAAGCCCAGGTCTTACCGAAAGCCTCCAGCTGCTCATCAGTAGCAACAGCTGCGATGGCTGCGTTACCCAGACCCTGGTACGGCAGAGACAGGGTCAGACCCACGTCACCCCAGCAGGTCTCAATAACGTTGAGCAGCGAAGCCATGTTGCCACCGTTCTTTACACCGGTGCGCTTCGGCTTCTTATCGTCGCCACGTCCACCAGAAGCACCGGAGAAGCCACGGCCACCATCTGCCATGCCGTCCATCATGGAGGCAAGGGTGTCGAGTTCCTTCGGGTACTCGTGCTCAGCGAGATCGTACTTACGGGAAATCGGTCGGAAGATCTCAGCGGCGGCCTGATGCGACTGGGACGCGCCCGCCTTGAGGAACTTCGGCAGTTCGAGGTTAATCATTTTCTTTCCTCTTAATTCTTTTCGGCTGAAGTATCTAGCGGTTTACAGAACGACGATGCCTTCGGCGACACCAATTGCGCGGAGGTCACGGTACCAACGCTCAACCGGGTGCTCCTTGGTGAAGCCGTGTCCGCCGAGCAGCTGCACACCGTCGGAACCAATCTTCATACCCTTTTCAGTGGCGAAGGTCTTAGCCAGAGCTGCCTCGCGAGCGAAGCCGCGACCCTGGTCAGCGCGGGAAGCACCGCGGAGGGTGATCATGCGGAGACCATCGAGCTCAATCTTGATGTCGGCGACCATGAAGGCCACTGCCTGGCGGTGGGAAATCGGCTCGCCGAATGCCTGACGCTCGTTGACGTAAGGAATGACGTAGTCGAGAACTGCCTGAGAAGTACCCATTGCAAGAGCTGCCCAGCCGAGGCGGGAACGACGCAGAATGTCGAGGTATGCCTCTTCACGATCTGCAGCCGAGGTGCTAGCGCCGCCGAGAATGTTCTCAGCCGGAACCTTGACGTCCTTCAGGATGACGCGCCCCATTGCGGCACCGCGCAGACCCATGGACGGGTCAGCCTCAACGTGGAGCCCCTCAGTGTCGGACTCAACGATAACCAGAGCCGGCTTACCCTCGAGCTCAACACCGATGATGAACAGCTCAGCTGCGCCGGCGTTCGGAACGAAGGACTTAACACCGTTGAGGACCAGCGAATCGCCCTCGCGCTTTGCGGTGGTTTCAGGCTTGCGTGCGTCGAAAAGCGGGCGCGGCTCTGCGAGCACAACAGCGGCAGCCGGGACGTTCTCGCCAGCGAATGCCGGCAGGTAGGTCTTCTGCTGCGAGTCGGAGCCGTGAGCGGTCAGGGTGGCAGCGACACCGGCCGGAGCCAGCACTGCCAGAGCCAGACCCATGTCACCGTAGGACAGAGCCTCCGCGACCAGCGCGTTGGTGGTGACGTCCTCGCCGGTAGCGATGCCCTCGAAAGCCTCCGGGACGTTGATCATAGTGACGCCCAGCTCAGAAGCCTCAGAGACGAGGTTCTCCGGCGGAGTTGCCTCGTGGTCGGACTTATAAGCAACCTCGCGCAGACGAGACTCAGCGAATTCCTTAACCGTCTCGACGATCATCTGCTGATCCTCGGTCGGGGTGAGGTCGAAGAGCTTCTTTGCCTTCTCCTCGGCTGCGGCCTCCTGTGCAGCCTGGGCTTCCTCAGCCGGACGCTCCGGCTTACCGGAACCGGAAATCTTCTTAAACTGACGGTTCGCGGCACCAAGGGTCTTAAAACCGGACTTGGTGGACTGGTACACCACGCGGTCGATCTTTGGCTGAAGGTCGTACTTCTGGGCGAAGTCCGAACCAGTAATCGACGTGATGAACCGCATTGCCGCTCCGATAGCGTCGCGACCAGGGTTATTGCGGCCGACAGTCGAATCTTCGCGGTTCTTCTTCTCGCTCATGTGATCATGGCCTTTCGAGTCAGAACTATTACTGGCATAACAATAAATGAATCACGTGACCGTTGTCACAGGAATTGAAAAAACATTGCCAAGCAACAGAAAACTTTCAGGTTTCTAACTTGTCAGGCGATAACGCGGTTAACAACGTAGTTGCGATCAGCGAGCTCACCAAGCAGCGCCTCGGGCTCGAAGCCGTACATCGCCCAACGGGCACGCGCAGTCCATGCAAGCGCATCTTCGCTGCTCAAACGATGGAAATTAACCTGGTAACCACCGGAGTAGACATGCAGCAGTGTGTAGCCACCGGGGTATGCCTTGCACGCGCCGGTCTCCAAATAATCAACGCCGGCACCAAAATCACCGCGAGTACGCTTTGCACGGTGGGTGTGACCTGCTCCCGCGAAGAATACACCCGGAGCGTCGTTAAGCAGCTGCTGCAAACGTCGTGCATCAGCGCTATTGAGAATGAATATGGGGCCGGCAGCATTTGTCCAGCCAGCCTCGGAAGTAATTGGGTGATGAGCCAGCACAACCGTCGGCTTGTTGGGGTCGCGCTGTAGTTCTTGCTCTAGTGCATCGAACTGTCCCGGGCTAATTTCGCCGCCGGACTCATCCAACTTCGATGAATCCAGACCGATGACGCGGACCGGCCCCTGCTGAGTGACCCACAGTTCCTGTCGCGGACGCCCCAGTAGGACTCCGAAGGGATCGCGATGATCTTCGGTGCCCTCCAAAACCGGAAATTCGTCGTAGCCAGCAGACGAATCGGCATCCGGCTTATGCGGACGATCATGATTGCCGCGGGTGACAAACCACTGCCGCTCCTGAGCACCAAAAGTATTCATAATCTCGGCAAATCGACGCACCTCCGCCGGACGTGCTTCCGACGTGGCATCACCGTTGACGAAAACCTTTTCAATCCCCATCCCGCGCAGCTCGGCGAGAGCAGCTGTCAGCATGACCTCGGGGTACGGTCCGGCACCCGGTTCAGAAAAGATAGGCGCGGGGAAATTGCCGGTGATAATACCATGCCCATTTTCGCCAATATGCGTGTCATTGAGGATGGCAATCGTGGTCAGGTACTCCCCTTCCGGAGCGACCAACGTCGTGAACTGTCCAGTTTGCTCGGGTGTATTGGGGAGATTTCGGGTAATTAATCCCGGCTCTGCGACCAGCCCATTCGATCGACATTCGAAACGGTACGTGGTCCCAGGCCGCAGCTTATCGACGGTCACAAAGTGGTAGCCAACCTGCGTCTCGTCCTTATGTACCACGGGTAGCTCGCCGCCCTCATCGGCATCGACTGGCACTAGCGCAACTTCAGTGTCGGCCGGCGCCAGTGGAGCCAGCTTCCCCCACGCTGGATGTGGGCCTGCATACGTCGCCCACGAAAATGTCACCGACGTATCGGTCACGGTCACGACTTCCAGGTCCGTCACCACGAGGCCACTGGTCAAACCTGTTAATGGAAACGGCGCCTGGTTCGGAGCCGCCGATGCAACTGCTCGCGTCCCGACGCTACTGACGGCCACCGCTACGGCACCCGCACTCGCTACTGCTCCCGCTGCTGCTCCCAAGCGCAATACGGATCGCCGATTAATTCTCTTATTCCCATTTACCGAAGTCATGGGTGAAGAAATTACGGGATAAAAATAATCCCGGTGATAACACCGGGATAACTACACATGAATTCGGCGGCCAGCCGTGGTTTTCCGGCTGACCGCTGCAGACTACATGCTAAAAAGAAACGTCGCTTACGCTTCCGGCTTCACGATCGGGAACAGCACGGTTTCGCGAATGCCAAGGCCGGTCAGGGCCATCAGCAGGCGGTCAATGCCCATGCCCACACCGGTCGTCGGCGGCATGCCCTGCTCCATTGCGTGCAGGAAGTCCTCATCCAGAACCATGGCCTCGTCGTCGCCGCCAGCGGCCAGTCGCGCCTGATCCTCAAAGCGCTCACGCTGGACAACCGGGTCAACCAGCTCGGAGTAGCCGGTAGCCAGCTCGAAGCCACGGACGTAAAGATCCCACTTCTCGGTCACGCCAGGCTTGGAGCGGTGCTGACGAGTCAGCGGAGAGGTCTCGACCGGGAAGTCGCGGACAAAGATAGGACCGTCGAGCTGGTCTTCACAGAGCAGCTCCCAGATTTCCTCAACCAGCTTGCCGTGGCCCCAGCCGCCCTTCTCCGGAACCTCAAGGCCAATCACATCGGCGATTGCCTTTAGCTCCTCGACGGTCGAGTCAATAGTGACTTCCGGCTGACCAGGGAACTTGCGAGCAAGTGCCTCGTTCAGCGACGGGTACATCTCAATCTGCTTCCACTCGCCGCCGAAGTCGAACTCCGTACCGTCGGCAAGCGTGACGGTCGTCGAACCGAAGACCGCGACGCAGATTTCCTGAATGACCTCGCGGACGGTGCGGGCGGAGTCATCGTAGGTGCCGAATGCCTCGTAGTACTCCAGCATCGCGAACTCCGGGCTGTGCGAGGAGTCGATGCCCTCGTTGCGGAAGTTGCGATTGATCTCGAAAACGCGCTCCATACCGCCGACGACGCAGCGCTTGAGGAAAAGCTCCGGCGCGATACGCAGGTAGAGATCGATGTCCAAAGCGTTGGAATGAGTCACGAACGGACGTGCAGCTGCACCGCCGTGCAGAGTCTGCAGCATCGGGGTTTCGACCTCGAGGAAACCGCGACGCTCAAGTGCGTGGCGCAGCTCGCGGATGACCTTGATGCGAGTCAGTGCGTTAGTACGAGCCTGCTCACGCATAATCAGGTCCGTGTAGCGGTGACGCACGCGGCTGTCCTCGGACAGATCAGCGAACGACACCGGCAGCGGACGCAGAGCCTTCGAGGCCATCTGCCACTCGGTAGCCATCACAGACAACTCGCCGCGGCGCGAAGAAATTACGCGGCCAGTAATGAGGACGAAGTCGCCCATATCTACGTCCGACTTCCAAGCAGCCAGGGCGTCCTCGCCGACCTCAGCCTTGGAAAGCATGGCCTGCAGGGTCGTGCCGTCACCCTCCTGCAGAGCGGCAAAGCAGAGCTTGCCGGTGTTACGAATAAACATGACACGACCAATGACGGTCACGACATCCTGAGTCTCCTCGCCAGCCTCGAGGTGGCCCCACTCTTCACGGACATCCTTGAGAGAGTGAGTACGGGGAACCTCAACCGGGTACGGCTGAATTCCAGCCTCGAGCAGGCGGTCACGCTTCTCGCGGCGAATGCGCAGCTGCTCAGGAACGGTGGCGGTGTTTTCAGGGGTCTTCTTCGCGTCAGTCACGGCTATAAAGGTTAGCCGACTACACCGCCGACCTGCTACTCGCCCGCCCCTTTGCGAAATACTCGGCGGGCTACTCCCCTGCCTGCCGCCAACCTCGACGAATATCCTCCACAATTCGAGGATGAGCAAGTGTCGACGGTTCCAATTGTTGCGGACCGTTATCGGCACCGAACACGGTCGCAGCCCGGGCCACGTCAGGAGTGAGGAATTTCAGCGGCGGGGCGTCGTCGTAAAGCTCGAGCGTAGGAGGCTCAGGCCCGGCCTGCGCGAGTACAAACCCCCAGTCCCCAAAGGTGGGAACATGCACGTGGTACGGAGTGGTCGACCAGCCTGCGGCGCGAATCGAACTGTCGGTGCGCCAGAAGGCCTGCGGCGTCGAAAACGGCGAACCCGACTGCACCACCAGCTTCGCGCCTGGCGCGGCCACCGTGCGGATCACCCCATAGAACTCCTGAGAGTAGAGCTTGGCTAGCACTGCGTTGTCGGGATCGGGAAGGTCTGCATAGATGGCGTCGAACTTCTGCACCTGCGCCTTACCACGTGCCTGCTCGTGGAGCCATGCGAAAGCATCCGCAGCAATCTTCTCCACTCGGGGATTGTCCAGGCTGCCACGGTTATCTTCCCGCAGCACAGTGCGGGCGACCTCGATGACGTCCGGATCCAAATCGACCTGAACAATGCGCTCGATGTTGGGCATCCGCAGCAGCTCCCGGGCAGCCAACCCATCGCCTCCGCCGAGAATCAACGCCGACTTCGTTTCTTTATCCACCGCCGGGTAGACCAGCGACTCGGTGTAGCGGTACTCGTCACGACTGGAGTACTGCAATCCCCCGTCGAGATAAAGCCGCCGGTCCCCGCCAAATCGAGTGACGACGATGTCCTGATACTTCGAGTGCTTGGCGAAAACAATGGGCTGGGCGTAGAGCGACTGCCGGGCGGTCGCCTCAATGTCCCGGATTCCGGCCAGCAACGCTACCAACCCAACCAGTGCCGCGACGAGGGCGGCGACAGATGCGACCAGTGCCCGGCGGGTCAACATCTGCTTCAGTAGCAGCGCGGCGATTATCAATGCCGCGGTGACGTTAATCAGTCCAGCGATGGCAGTGGCCTTCAGCATGCCCACCGTAGGCAGGAGCACAAATGGCCAGATTAAACCGCCGACCAAGGCTCCGAAGTAGTCCGCAGCATTGAGATTCGCCAGCACGCGACCGGTGTCCTCGGCGGAGGACGTCCGGCCGGTCTGCAGAAGTGTCATGAGTAATGGCACCTCGGCACCAACCAGCGTTCCGATTATGAAAGTGGCGGCGACCAATGCTCCGAGGCTCTCACCTGTAACCGAAAATACCCAGTACAGAGCGGTTGCGGACACACCGCCAAGCAAACCCAAAGCACACTCGATACCGAGGAAAGACACCGCGGCACGGCGCACAAACGGCTTCGCCGCCACGGCGCCAAAACCCAGCGCTGCGACATAACCGGCCACAATCAGGGAATTCGCAACGACGTCGCCGCGGCCAAGAGAAGCCGACAGCGCCAGTAGTGCCAGCTCATAAACCAGGCCGCAGGCAGCACAGGCCGCCACAGAGCCCAGCAGGAGAGCCCGCCAGCGCCGGGAAGTCGTGGTGGTCTCCATTTATGACAGCGCCACCGCGTTAATCACACCGATAACAATGAAGGTGGTCGCGGCCAACACCGCTCGGGGGCGTACCTTCGCGTCCATCACGACATCGCGGAAGCGCCCCGGAATCAGAGCTTCCAGCACCAGCAGCGATGCTGCCTGCAACACAATGCCGAGTGCACCGTAAACGAGGGTCTCCCCCAGGCCAATCATCAGAGCGTCGTCGGATGCGCGGATTACCGAAACGACAATGCAGGCCAGCGCAATCTGCTGTGAGCCCGCTATCATCGCGGCGCCCGCACGGTTTTCGAGAAACACCAGGTCGCGCAGTTTCCCAGGAGTAATCAGATCAAGGACAATGAATCCAACTACGAGCACTAGGGCACCCGCAAGGAAGTAACCGACGGTGGCCGGCACTCCGACGGCCAGATGCTCGCCCACAGTTGAGGCCACGACCGACTGCGCTGGCTCCGATGTCTCCGACTGCGCCGTGAGGATAGCCGTCCCGGTGGTGTCCATGTACGTTACTGGTCCCATGTTTATTTCGCTCCTCCGAATGATCCGGCCGATCCACCCGAACCGCCGGAGGGGGCGGAGGGACCGAAACCGGGGCCGAGATAGATGAAGTGCCCACCCGAATAGCGGCCACTAAGTGATTCTCTGGTTATCAGGCACGTGTCCTTTGACCCTGCCTCAGGGGTCTGACGCGAAACGATGAACAGGTGCTTCTTCGTCCTCAGGTACGCTGCCCCGCCATCTTCGTTGTAAGCCTGTGGCTTAATCTCTTCTTTCAGCTCACGCCCCACCTCAATGGGGTCGCGGTCGCCACAGGTCCAACGTCGATCAATTCCGCTGCTGACCTGCGTCGCAGATGCTGCTCCGGGCGCGGACTGATAGCGCTCGCTAATCCTCTCTTCCGCAGATTTCCCGCCGACGAAGAAACCGGCCAGAGTGACCACAATGCCGACAACGATCAGTGCGTAACCAATACTTCCGCGTCCCATAGACTCAGGAACCTCCCTTTACGCGGTCTGCCTCGGCCCCATGGTTACCAGCGACGGCAGTCCAAGTATTCGACGTCCACACGAGCTGCCCCGGCGGGTAGCCGTGCCACGTATCCCAGCGATACCCCTGCTCAATCGGCTCTGCAGCCAACACAGTCAGCGCGCCGGGCGAACCGGGGAACTCCGCGACAACCGAATGAGGATGCCCTGTACCGAACTCGCGTCGTAAAGCATCTGCGCGCTGAACGAAGGCTTCTGGCGAGAGGTTCTCCACACGAGCTTTCACCATCACTCCCGCCTCACTCAGGGGCACGCCGTGTGCCGCGGTACAGGAAATCTCCTCGGTAAAGCACGGGTTCTCCCGCTTACCGACGAAAACCACATGCGACGCTCCGAGGACTCCGAGCGTCAGCGGCGGTGTTGTGCCGTCGGGGTGAGAGATAACCGCCTCGCAGAGGGTGTCCGGGACTTGGCCGTCAAAAGCAATGCGGAGTTGCTCCGCAGCAGTGTCTTTGAACGGCACATCTAGAATTGCCAGCGACATAGCGACCGCCACTAGCGATTGTCCGCGTCCGGATTATGGTCCGGCGCTGCCATGACATCAATCTCACCGGGGAGAATCCTAATACCGGTGGACGCTTCCCACATCGAGTCACCGTAGCGTTCCAGTCCGAGCAAGCGACCGTCACCGGATTTGTAGTCGACGAAGTCCGTAGCCCCCTCCGGCGGCAGCCCAGTGGTGCCAATCGCGGTGTAGCGGGCGGTTCCCCGCTCCTCCTCCCAGTACTCCACACCGTCGACAACGATGGGATTAGTTGGTTCGAAGCTACCTGGAAGCTTGCGCCACCAGGTGAGGATGACTTCACCTTCATCTTCCTCAACGCCGAACCAAGAACCATCCGCCCCACCATCGACGAGATGTTCCCACCAGCGGAACGGCCCCTGAGAGAGCTCAAGGGATCCGCGCACAACATGGGAGGCACCACCGTAATTCAGGATTGCGCCCGGCGCGACAGAGGTTGGACCGTACTTACGGTACTCATCAGTCATCAGCGGGTCGACGAAGCGCTCCCGATCAGAACCCGGAACCTGAGTATTCCGACGCGCTACAACAACGACGATGACCCCGATGACAACGAGGATGATGCCGATTATGACAATGCTGTTCACTAGGATTAATCCCATCGATAGTGTGGTGGCGCTAAGTAAACGCCCGATTACTAGCTTTCTACCGAATACAGTCGCGGCGCGCCGTCGAACATTATTTTCGTTCGAGACGCGCCGCGATAGGTCTACGCGCTAATCCGCGCGTTTCTGCTTAGCTCCTTGCCAAGGGCAACCTACACACCAATCTTCTTGCCATCAGTGCGTACAACCTGAACGACGGCCGGGCGTGGCTGCTCCTTGCCGCCGTCCGGCCAGTGCGAGGTCGGGTTGGTGGTCGGGTCCGGGTTGTCGCCGACTGGATGACCCTGATCCGTCTCGATTTCGCCCGGGTGCTGGACGTTGACCATCACGCGGTTGGAGAAGATCTGCGGACCACAGGTCTCTGCAGCAACCGGAACAGTCAGGAAGCACTTGGTCTCACCACGACGCTCGCCTTCGACGGCAACGGCGAAAAGGCCGTCGTTGGAGTCCAGCGCGTTGCCGTCGGTGGAAACCCACAGGTTGCCGTACTCGTCAAAGGCGACGTTGTCCGGGCAGGAAATTGGCGAGACCGATTCCTTGTCGAAGCCACCGAAGTAGGTGTAAGCCTCGTTCGGGTCACCACAGACCAGCAGGAGGTTCCACTTGCCCTTGGTACCGGCGTGGTCATCTTCCATCTCCAGAACAAGGCCATTCTTGTTCTCGGTGATTGGTGCGACCTCGACGGCGTCGGCAAGCGGGCGCCCTGCACCATCCTTGCGTTCCTTGCCCTTGTCGTCCTTCGCGCCCGCCTTACCGCGGTACTTGTTGTTGGTCAGCGCCGCGTAGACCTTACCGGTCTTCGGAGACGGCTCGATATCCTCCGGGCGGTCCATACGGGTCGCACCGACCTTGTCACCGGCGATGCGGGTGTAGATGCAGACCTCTTCGGCGGTCATGCCATCAACGTGGGACTCGTGCTTGCCGTCTGCCTTGGCGGTCATCAGCGGAAGCCACTCAATGTCACCGTCGAAACGGCCGTCCTTCGGCAGCTCACCGGAGCCGTCAATCTCGGACTCGGAATTACCGTTGAACTTACCGACGTAGAGAGTGCCCTCGGACAGAATGCCCATGTTGTGCTTGAGGTCCCCCTCCTTAATCTTGCGGGAGGAGACGAACTTGTAGATGTATTCGAAACGCTCGTCGTCGCCGGAGTAGCACACGACCGTGCCGTCGTCGGTGACGTAAATCTGACCGGCTTCATGCTTGAAACGGCCCACTGCGGTGTGCTTGACCGGGGTGGAGTTCGGGTCAGATGGGTCAATCTCTACCAGCCAGAAGAAGCGGTTCGGCTCGTTCGGCTCCTTGGAGACATCGAAGCGGTCGTAGTACTTCTCCCACGCGCGGTCGGACAGCTCTTCATTCTTGACCGAGTAGCGCTTGAGCTTCTTAACTGCGTCCTCGTCCTTGAGCTTGCCAACGTTGCCGAAGTACTGGTCAACGTTCTCCTCACCGGACAGGTAGGTACCCCACGGAGTAACACCACCGGAGCAGTTGTTCAAAGTTCCCTCGACCTTCATACCGGTCGGGTCAGCCTTGGTCTTCAGCAGATCGTGACCAGCAGCCGGGCCGTCAACTGTGAATTCGGTGAAGCCAGTGATGCGACGGTTACGCTTGTCGCTGAGAATTGGCTTCAGGAATCCCTTGTCATCCTCTTCCACAGCAAGGATGGTCTGGCCGTGGGCAGCCAGTCCGATGTCGACCTGCTCCTTAGTGGCATCTTCTTTCTTGTAGGCACGGAACATCATCGGCTCGGTGGTGTACTCGTGCGAGCAAACGTACAGCAGTGTGCCGTCTTCAGCCTTAATCAGGCCAGCGAAGTCATTGTTGAAGCCGAACTGCTTCAGCTGGTTTTCCGGAGTCTGCTTGTCAAAGTCGAACTCCGGGCCACCCTCGTGGATTGGGTCGCCCCAGCGAATCAGAACATTCTGCTCGTAGCCGTCCGGGATAACGACTGCGTCTTCCGTGTTCGGCTTGACGGCTTCGAAACGCATACCCTCCGGCGATTCGTCCTTGCTACCGTCACCGGCAGCAGCGGTACCGGAGGCGTCGGAGCCACCTGCGGCGCTGCCCGAATCATCAGAGGAGCAAGCGGCCAGCACGGCGCCACCGCCGACCGCAAGAGCACTAGCACCAGTGACCTTCAGTGCCGCGCGACGGGAGAATGCGCGCTGGGAGAACGCCTCCTTCGCAACATCACCGAAGTACTGGTTGTCCGAGAACTCGTTCGGAGCATCGTCAGCACAGGCATTACCACACTTGTAAGTGCAGGTCAGAGAGCTGCGAGAGGTAGCAAAAGGATTTGTCAGCAGATTCTTGCCAATACGAACCACGGGGAGACCGCCTTTGTATAGCTTCGACTAGGTGAGGAAATGGAAAACTAAAACTTTTAGATCCTCTAAGAAGCTAAGGACGTTGCGTTACCTTTCGGTTTCTAAAAATCAACTCGCCAATGAGCTTTAGCTGACGGTCTAATGACTTGCGCTTTAACGCAAAGTGAACACCCTGGTGTTGCGGTTCTCCGGCTCGACTCTTCTCTCCAACTACGCAGTCGAGCCCCAGCTCTGCGGGCTACGTGGACTAGCCCTGGTTCTCCGGGCTACGCGGATTCTTCAAATCAGAACCCTCCGGCACATCCGCCGGGTCATTGCCACTTTCCAGAATCTTGTTGTCCTCATCGACGAAGATGACATTCGGCTTGTACGTACGCGCCTCAGCGTCATCCATCATTCCGTAGCCGATGATAATAACCAGATCACCCGGCGATATCAGACGAGCGGCGGCACCATTGATAGAAATGATGCCCGAGCCGCGCTCTCCGGTAATGCAGTAAGTAGTAAGCCGGTTGCCATTATTGATATCGACGATGTCGACGGCTTCACCTTCAAGCAGGTCGGCCGCTTCCATCAAATCAGCGTCAATCGTGCACGATCCAACGTAGTGAAGATCAGCCTGAGTCACCGTGGCACGGTGAATCTTGGACTTCAACATAGTGCGAAACATGAAAAAGGTAGGTCCCTTCCTGGATTCGTCCCCTGGATGCTTGCCTACCGCGGCACCCCTTAGCGTGGCAGGTTGTTAGTCGGCACACTATAATACGACAACTTCCCAGCCACGAAAAACTACTTCGAAAAGCCGTCCTACTCGCTGTCCTGCTCAACGCCAAAGCCGGCGTTCTTCAGGTTTTCTTTGCTGGACTCATCTTTCAGGCGGGCATCCCGAGCAGCGCGGACCTTTTCCTGCAGCTCAGCCAACTCAGCAGCCTCTTGCTCAGTCAGCTCGCCGTCCAGCCCCGCAGCCGACAGGGCCGCTGACGCAATTTCGGCGTCCTTCTGCCCGAGCTGACCGAAACCGTTTGCCGAATCCGGGCGCGGCGCACCCAGAATCAAGCCAACATTATCAATGAGACGAGTAGTGCCGACCTTCGCAGCAACCAGTAGGCGAGCTTCAGTCTCCTGGCCGTCGCCGCGCAACACCTCGTCGGAAAGCGGGGCGAGCGCAGCGTCACGCAGCTCCAAATAATCCAACTCGACCTCAGGCTGGCTGGCGAGCACGCCACGCGCGGTTTCCAGCACAGCATCCGCACCACGGTCCGCGACAAAAGCGCCGGCAGTCAGCGCAGCGGACAGGGTTACTGCGAGATTGCGCTGCTCCTCGGAAAGATAGCGGTTGCGGGAGCTCATAGCCAGCCCATCGGCCTCGCGAATCACTGGCACACCGTGCAGCTGCACCGGCATATTCAGGTCAGTGACCATCTGCTGCATCAGGCACAGCTGCTGGTAGTCCTTCTCACCAAAAACGGCATCAGTGCAGTTGGTGATGTTGAAAAGCTTGTTAACCACTGTCAACGCACCGGCGAAGTGCCCCGGGCGAGTAGCACCTTCGAGCTCAGTAGCCAGCGGCCCCGGCTGCACGGTCGTGCGGAAACCGTTGGGGTACATCTCCTTCGCGTTCGGCGCAAAGACCAGCTCAGCACCGACAGCGCGGAGCTTCTCCACGTCTTCATCCAGAGTCCGCGGGTAGGCATCAAAGTCCTCCCCCTCACCGAACTGCAGCGGATTGACGAAAATCGACACCACCACAACAGCGCGCGGCAGTGTCTTCGCGGCCTGTACTAGTTCAAGGTGCCCCTGGTGTAGCGCACCCATCGTAGGTACGAGCACCACCGGCCGCCCGGTCTTCCGCAACGCACGGGTGACCTGCGCGATTCCCGCAATAGTCCTGTGAACAGTTGTCTCTCCGGCGGTATACCCCGTCATGTTTCCTCCGCGTTCAGATCTACCGGACCAAACTTTTCGTCCGACGGCAATACCTTACGCCACATCCCGGATGACCAGAACAACCAGCCCGCTCAGCTCATCGGCGCAGGTACCGCAAAACTTCGTTGGCGCCGCGCAGCTCGGCGATGCGCTCGGCAAGAGCCAGGTAGGCGGTTCCCATTTCCGGCGCCACCGCTTCAATTTCGCGTTCATGCTTGACGACGGTTCCAAGGTCGTCCCGCGTCACCGGGCCGGTCAGCCCCCGGGAACCCCACCTCAAGGCATTGTCCAATGAAGCTTCAAGCAGTGGTCGGAGCAGTTCGGCGGCCTGGCCTCGACGCAGTTCAGCTAGGTCGGTGTCTTCGGCTGCCGCATCTCCGCCGATAGTGGTTGCCAGCATTTCTACTGCATCGACCACAACTGCGCCGAGACCGTTTGAGCCGTGGGCCATAGCCGCGTGATAGAGGCCGCGGTGCCGTTCGTTGATGAACACCGGACGACCACCGAGTTCACCAATGAGCAGTTCACTGACTGTTTTCGCGAGCTCATCCCCAACCGTGATGCCCCATGGGCAACCGGTCAGAAGCTCGGAGTCGTCGTCAAGCCCTGCGAACGTCATTGCGGGATGGGCTGCGATGGTCAGCGCGCCGGTGAGCGCGACCGGATCGAGCACGGCACGCCCGAGGGATCCAGAAGTATGCATGACGATGCGTCCGGGGCCGACGTGGCGGGCAACTTCCTCGGCAACCTCGGCGATGGCGCGATCCGGCACGGCGATGACGATGAGCTCGCAGGTGGAAGCTGTGTCGGCAATGCTACTGACCTGGGCGTTCGGGAGGCGTAGATGTGCTCGTGTGACCGATTCTGGTGAGCGCGCGACCACATGGGTGACACGATGCCCACAGCGCTCTAGCGCTTGGCCGAGCGCAACCCCGACTTTTCCGGCAGAAATAATCCCCACCGTCAACCGCGGAGCGGTTGTCCGATGGGGATGGGAATCATGCTGGCTTTGCGTCATGACTGACTAGGTTAGACCAAACCAGCTATGTGCGGTGAGTAGGCCGCGCATACGCAGCTGGCGGCTAGGCTTCTTCGTCCTCGCGCTGCTCCCTCTTCTTGCGCATCTGCGCCATCAGCTCGGCGACAGTGAGGCTGCCCTTGTTGTCCTCAGCACGGCGCCGACCGTGGCTTGCAGGCTCTTGCGCCGTTTTTTGAGCTGACTCTTCTGCAAGGTCCTCATCGCGAATGGCCTGCAGCTGGCGAGTCGGAGAGTCCGAGGCATCGTCCGATTCCGGTGCAGCGAATGGGTGGCGTGCACCGTGTGCCTCGTGAGCGCCGCCCTGAGATTCATCCTCTGCGGCATCCTCCGCCGGAGTTTCCTGCCAGTTGATGGCGCGGAAAGAGTTAGTGGAGAATTTCTCCTTGGAAACGGTTTCGTCATCCTTGGAATCGGCGACTTCGTGGACGTCAACCGGCTGGCCAGACGGCGAGAATGTACGGCGCATGTCGGTGGCCTCGGCATCTTCAACCGGCGAAGCGGAGGAAGTGGAGCCAGTGCCGCCGTGCTGGGTATGAGCGCCGACAGTGCCGTTAGCGGTCATCTCAGCGCGGTGGGAAGTCGCGCGTGGTGTCGGCCGGTCGTGACCGGTCGGATCCTTCATCGGCGAGACCTGATGTGGCGAGTCGAGCTCACGCAGACGCTCGGCCTGGGCGCGAAGAGCAACTTGCTCGTCGTCGAAATCCTCCCCCATGAACTCAGCAAGCTGGGCACGCAGTGCAAAGACCTCAGCGCGTAGCGCCGCAATGTTGTCATCATTGTTGCCCTCAAGCGAATCCAAGTAGTTCTGCTCGAGAATCAGTTCCTGCTCACGGTGAGTGGCCAGCTCGCGGTCAAGCTCCACCTTGTGCAGCTCCTCGATAGTCTCCAACCGCTTGCGCTCCAGCGCAATGGTCTTGCGGTATCGAGTCACCAGCACAGCCCCGATAACTGCCGACCACAACGCCAGCAGCACGGCAACCTTCATCCAGCCGGCAGAGCTGGCAAAGAGCATGACGATACTGGCAATCACCGCGAGCACCAGCAGCACAACCATGAGAATGACGGCGGTTTTCTCCGTCATACCATCGGAAGAACTAAATTTCGTCACATCATTGCTCTGCTCATCTGCATATGCCGCATCAGCCCCGGAGTTAGCCCCAGCGGAGTAGCTTTCGAAAGCTGAAGAAGGCGACGGGGACGGAGACTCAGCCATATCCGACGAAGTAGCTGCCGCGTCGCCCTGAAAATATGCGGCATCACCCGAGCGCTTCGGGTCATTACCGGCGTTGGAGAGGTCAGTCATAACTCCCACCCTACCGAGTTAGTTCCCATTTCCCCGCTAGGAGGCGAAGAATTTTCGCCATCAGTTGGCAATTGGCAAACTTTTTCCAGCCACAGCCCCGCCGCAGCGAGCAAAATGCCGGATACTGTGCCGACAATCATGATCGGCCCGTCGGCCTGTGCAGCCGCAAGCTCCGTCCACTTCGGCAAAGCCCACAGCACGCCACCGGCGTACAAACCTCCGAGAATCGCCCCCAACCATGCGGATGCCGTACCGACCACCAGCCATCGCGACAACGTTAACGGCTGCACCTGGCTGCGATCCTGCCCGACCTTCCCCTCTTTCAGCACCGACTTAATCCACCGCGCTGCCGCCACACAGACAGCTGTGAGCAACCAGGGAAACCCCAGGTCCCACCAACTTCGTGGCCCGAGCGCACCGAAAAACTGTGCCACGATCATCCATGACGCCAGTGCGAGAACCAGCGCAGATGCAGCCAACGTAATCGGTGAGGTCGGTTTCATCTCTAGGCCTCTTCTCCATCCGCGCTGTCTGCTAGACGCACTGCGTTTACGTCTTCAGGTGCCAGCTTATCGACGAGTGCCGCGACCCGAACTCCCCCCAATTCGGCATCCGGGTCGGCATCGAGCCACGGCACCAGTACAAAGGCACGCTCGGTTGCCCACGGATGCGGCAGGGTCAGAGTCGAATCGTCAGAGATGATCTCCTCGCCGGTGTCCTTGTCGATGACCTGCACAATGTCCACGTCGAGCGCCCGTGGTCCCCAGTGAATTTCGCGCACTCGACCAGCGTCATTTTCCAGTTTCCAACCAGCTTCCAGCAGCTCCATTGGTGTCCGGGACGTATCGACAATGAGCACGGCATTGAGGAAGTCACCCTGCTCTACCCCACCCCAAGGTGGGGTGGCATAAATTTTTGAGGCTGCGACCAATTCATCGGCGAAGAAGGCCTGCACACCAGTTAGGTTTTCTCGCGCGCGGTCCATGTTCGCGCCGATAGAAAGAACGGCGCGAATCATGCCAACCGCTTCTTCCGCGAACGGCGGGCTGTTACCGCAGCGTCATCAAAGTCGAGCGGAATGGGCGCATGCGGTTTGTGAATGGTTACTTCCACCGCATGTAACAGTGGGGACAATCCGCGTTCGGCGCGGCCATCGTCGTCGGCAAGCACTGCTTCGGCAATCTCGGTCGCGACGGTTTCGATGAGGTTGCGCGGAGTGCCGGTCAAAATTCCGTGCGCTGTGGCTGCGATGTCGGCGTAGTTGACGGTGTCGTCCAGCTCGTCGCTGGCAGCGGCACCGGAGAAATCCAACCACAGGGTGACATCACAGATGAAGTCCTGGCCATCGCGGCGCTCGAAGTCGAGACAGCCGTGGTAGCCGCGGGCTTTCAGACCTTTGAGTTCAATGCGATCAGCCACTGTTTCTACTCGTCTCCTTCCAGAGCCGCCTCGGCTGGCGATTCAGCAGGAGACTCATCGTGCTGTGCAGCGCGGTTAGAGCCACCTTCCGGATAGTCGCCGGCCGCGGTGTAACCGGTCAGTGAGCGGCCAAGGTTCCATGCCTGCGCCACCCGCACTGCGTCGAGGTTGTCGGCCACATTGTGAACTCGAACCGCCCATGCGCCCGCCGCTGCGGACAGCGCGGAAATTGCGGTAGTCGCAGCATCAGCCTGCTTTGGCGCGCGAGCCTCACTGCCGACGGCGGCGGCGAAACGCTTGCGGGAGGCACCGACCAATACGGGGAAACCGAGGTCAATAAGCTCCGGCAGGCCGTGGAGGAGCGCCCAATTGTCATCGGCGTTTTTGGCAAAGCCCAGGCCTGGATCCAGGACAATATTTTCCTCGACGATGCCGGCGCCCATGGCACCGTCGACAAGCTGAAGCAGGTGCTCACGGACATCGGCGACAATGCCGTCCGGGTGAGTTTCGGCGCGTCCAGAAGCGGAGCCGAAGCGATCGGTCTTCCAGTGCATCAGGCAGATGGGCACATCGGCATCGGCGCAGACTGCGTACATGTTGGGGTCTGCGAGACCGCCGGAGACATCGTTGATGAACACCGCGCCCTCGGCGATTGCTGCCTCTGCGACACTTGCGCGCATAGTATCGACGCTGATCAGGTGCCCGTCTGCCGCGAGCTCACGGACCACCGGCACGACTCGGGCAATTTCCTCATCCTCGGAAACGCGGTGTGCGCCGGGGCGAGTGGACTCGCCACCGATGTCGAGAATATGTGCGCCTTCAGCGAGCAGCTCGTGCGCATGGGCAATCGCCGCGTCGAAGGTCTTGTACAGGCCGCCATCGGAAAAGCTGTCCTCGGTGACGTTGACAATGCCCATCACTTTGCAGAGCTGATTCTCGATACCCATCTCCGCCGGCTGTCCTGCCTGCGCTTGCAAGGGGGATTCAGTCACCTTGTTGTCCAGCCTTTCCAATCGACCATTTAACTGTTGCGTTAGCTCTTGCGGATGAGCGCCATTGCCTCTGCGCGCGAACGGGCATCCGTCTTGAAGCCACCGCGGACGGCTGAGGTCACCGTGCGCGCACCCGGTTTGCGGATACCGCGCATGGCCATGCAGAGATGCTCCGCTTCAATGACGACGATCGCCGAGGCCGGATCCAGCCGCTCCACCAAGGCATCCGCAACCTGACTGGTCAGACGTTCCTGCACCTGCGGGCGCTTCGCATAGCCATCGACCAGACGAGCGAGCTTGGACAAGCCCGTCACACGACCGTCCTTGCCCGGGATGTAACCAATGTGGGCAACGCCGAAGAACGGCACCAAATGGTGCTCACAGGTGGAGTAAATCGGGATGTCCTTCACCAAAACGAGTTCTTGATGATCCTCGTTGAAGGTCTTTGCCAGCACCTCAGACGGATCTTCAAACAGGCCCGCGAAAACCTCACGGTAGGCTCGCGCCACTCGCGCCGGTGTCTCCTTCAGGCCTTCCCTGTCGGGATCCTCACCGACGGCAATCAACAGTTCACGAACCGCAGCCTCGGCCCGCCCCTGATCGAATTCGCGCTCCATGATGTGTACTTATCGCTCCTCGTTGGTGTCCGGCTTGTCCTGCCAGGCGCTGTTGTCTTCGTTTCGCTTGACGACGCCGTCCTTATCCGAATCGTGCATCTGTGCCCCCTTGTCATCGGAATTGTCGGCGTTCTTCGGGTTTTCCGGACGTTCTGTGTGTTCCGGCTGCTCGTTATCCGGCAGGCGGAATCCGCGCAGCTCCTGCTGTTGTCCTGCCGACGGCATCACCGTAGTCGGGGTGGCATCGCTGCCAGAGTTGTCCTGGCGGTGACGTCCGCCCTGCCTGTCCCACGGCATCTTCGGAGGGGCAGGGATATTCGCGGGGCCGTTGCCACCGTTACTACCCGTACCGGTTGCCTTCGAGCCGAAGTCCGGCGCACCTGCCGGGTAGTTAGCAGTGCCCGGGTGCTGGCCACGCGCGTTGCCCTGGCCTTCCTGCGAACCCGGCTGGTTCTGCCCATCAGGGCGAGGAGTCGGCGCAGGCGCCGGTGCCGGTGCGGGAGCCGAACTGTGCGTGCTGCCGGTATCCTTCGGCGGCCAACCTGGAGCGGTCCAACCAGCCGGCGGTGGGGTGCCACCGTAAACCGGAACATTCGGTCGGTCCTGCTGGGCGCCCGGCAAACCCGGGACACTAGCATTACCGGCACCAGCGGAGCCTGCCGGCCCCTGACCATTGCCGTTGTTGCCCGCGTCCTGGTTCTCCGGTTCGCGGCGGCGCACCGGCGCGAAGATGTTGACACGCTTCGGCGGTTCCTCGCCGCGCTCGATTGCCAACTCCACCGGTGTCTTCACCGGCTCGCGGCCATCGGCCGGGTGCTTAGTGTCGCTATCGAAGAAGTTCAGGCGCTCACGGGGAACGACATCGGTGAAGATAACTTCCAGATCCGGACGACGCAGAGTCTCCTTCTCCAGCAGTTTCTCAGCCAGAACATCGAGAGTGTCGCGGTTTTCCTTCAAGATGGCGTAGGCCTCGTCATGAGCCTTATTGATCAGCAAACGAACCTGCTGATCAATGGTTGCTGCCACCTCCGGAGAGTAGTCCAAAGAGCCGCTGCCACCGCGGCCGACGAACGGGTCGCCCTGCTCCTCCCCGTACTTCACCGGGCCGAGCTCCGGCGACATGCCGTACTCGGTCACCATGGCGCGAGCAATCTTGGTGGCCTGCTCGATATCGGCAGAAGCACCGGTAGTCGGCAATCCGAACACCAGCTCCTCGGCAGCGCGACCACCCATGGCGAAGACCAGACGGGCAAAGAGCTCTGGCAGGTTATACATGCCCTTGTCGTCCTCGGGGACGGTCAGCGCATGTCCACCAGTGCGACCGCGAGCCAAGATGGTGACCTTGTAAACACGCTCAATGTCCTTCAGCGCCCACGCAGCCAGGGTGTGGCCACCCTCGTGGTAGGCGGTGACCTTCTTCTCCTGCTCGGAAATCACCTTGGAGGTACGGCGCGGACCGCCGATAACTCGGTCGACTGCCTCTTCCAGCGCATCCGCAGTAATGATGTTGCCGTTGACGCGAGCGGTCAGCAGCGCAGCTTCATTCAGCACGTTCTGCAGATCAGCACCGCTCATACCGGCGGTGCGCTTCGCCAGCGACGTCAGATCCGCATCCGGTCCAAGCGGCTTGTTCCGGGCGTGGACCTTCAGAATTGCCTCGCGGCCCTTCAGGTCTGGTGCGCCCACCGGAATCTGTCGGTCAAAACGGCCCGGACGCAGCAGCGCCGGGTCGAGAATATCCGGACGGTTGGTCGCAGCCATGATGATCACACCCTGACGATCACCAAAACCATCCATCTCCACCAGCAGCTGGTTCAGGGTTTGCTCACGCTCATCATGACCACCGCCCATGCCGGCACCACGCTGGCGGCCGACGGCGTCGATCTCGTCGATGAAGATAATGCACGGGCTGTTTTCCTTGGCCTGATTAAACAGGTCACGGACACGAGAGGCACCGACACCGACGAACATTTCAACGAAGTCCGAACCCGAGATGGTGTAGAAAGGCACTCCTGCCTCACCAGCGACGGCGCGGGCCAGCAAGGTCTTACCGGTACCTGGAGGACCGTAGAGCAAAACACCACGCGGAATCTTCGCGCCGAGCTCCTCGTAGCGAGCTGGGTGCTGCAGGAAATCCCTAATCTCGTCGAGCTCCTGGACGGCCTCATCGGCACCAGCAACATCCTCGAACGTGTTGGTCGGGGTCTCCTTGTTCAGCAGCTTGGCGCGGTTGCCACCAAAGCCGAACATGCCGTTCTTGCCGCCTTGCATGCGGCTGAAGAAGTACATGATGACGAAGAAGAAGATCACCATCGGCAGCAGGAAGCCCAAGGTGGACATCAGGAAGGAATCCTGCGTGACCTTGGTATCGAACTTCTCCATGCCCTCGGCGGCGGTGACCTTGTCAAAGACTTGGTCGGTCGCACGCGCTGGGTACTTGGTCATCACCTTCGTGACGTCCTCAGTGCCCTCGACCTCCACGCCCTTCTTCAGGGTGAGGCGAATTCGCTGTTCGCGATCGTCGATCTGAGCTTCCGTGACATTGCCCTTATCCAACTGGGTCAGGGCAACGGACGTATCCACCTCGCGGTATTCCCGGGAATCATCCGCCAGCTGAGTAATAGCAAAGAGGATAATCAGGATGATGCCGGCAACGGTGGCAAACCGGAACACCTTTTTCTTGTCCATACAGTGGGTTCGCTTTTCGCTCTCTACATCTATTAGTTGCTTTTATTAATTGTACGCATCAACGAGTTCTTCTCGAAGACACATCAATGACACAACGTGGGGCCAGGGCTCATGGCACCTGGCCCCACAGTAGGCATAACGCATCGCAACCGAAAAAAGTTTCCAACTCCTACTTTTCACAGCTAGAAGACAGCTAGAACTGCGGGAGGGTAAGCGCGCAATGCCCGTCGTCAAGCATCGGCACTGTGCAATAAGCGCCGAAGACAGACCTAGCCCTGGTAAACGCGCGGGTGAAGCGTGCCGACGTACGGCAAATCGCGGTAGCGCTCGGCGTAATCCAGGCCGTAACCGATGACGAACTCGTTCGGAATGTCGAAGCCAACATCCGCAACATCCAGGCTGGTGCGCACAGCCTCCGGCTTACGCAGCAGCGTAATGACCTCCAGGGAGCGCGGATTACGGTTGCGCAGGTTCTTCATCAACCAGGACAGGGTCAGGCCGGAGTCAATGATGTCCTCGACAATCACGACATCGCGTCCCTCAATATCGCGATCCAGGTCCTTCAAAATACGCACCACGCCTGACGACGAGGTGGAGTTTCCGTAACTGGAAACCGCCATGAACTCCATCTGGCTGGGAATGCTGAGCTGACGGGCGAAGTCAGTCAGGAAGAACACCGCGCCCTTCAGCACTGCGACCAGAATCAGATCGCTGTCGGCATCCTTGTACTTCTCATTCACACGATGCGCCATCTCGTCAATGCGAGCATGCAGCTCCTCTTCGCCAATGAGAACTGCCTCTACCTCATCGCCGTAGGGGTTTGCGGGGACGTTGAAATCCTTCACATCATGCATCGCATTTCCTTTCCGCACTTCTATGGCGGCGTGTCGATGGAGCGTAACTGCCCCAGTGCAAGTTCAGGGTTATGGCAACCGATTGTTCTCAGCCGCCGGAAGTTGGATTGCGGCACCCTTCTTAAGGCACCGCGGGACGATTCATTACCAATTGTAGAGTGCCATCTTTTCGCTCAACGACCAACCTGGCATTTCTGTCGGCACCATCGCGACCTCGGGTCACCGGCACTTCGCCCTGTCCGTGATAGCGGTGCACGAGCGCCATCACCATGTCGATTTGTTTACTACTGGGCTCCGCACCCGCCTGCCTCAACCAACGCGCGAGGACGCGCACCGCGATGGCGTCGTCAAGCTCAGCCACCCCTCGCACAGACAGGCTCCCGCTTGCCAACGCCTCTTCCTCCCCCAGCAGCGCATGCAGAGCTGACTCGGCGTGAGCGTCCAAAAAGTCATTGTCGACTGCTGCAATCGCCGCAGTCTTAGCGAGATTTTCCGCAACTCCCGGACCCAGCTCCTGCTCCAGCAGCGGCAAAATCGTCTTTCGAACCCGGACGCGGGCGTAATGGTCGTCATGGTTGTGCGGGTCGTGCCACACCTTCAAGCCCAGCTCTTCGCAGCAGAGCTGAGTATCTGAGCGTCGCACACCGAGCAGCGGGCGCAGAATCCGAGTCCCGTCAGACCACGTGAGGTTGTCGCGGATGGCGGACAGCGCTTGCGGACCGCCTCCCCTGGCCAGCCGCAGCAAAACTGTTTCCGCCTGGTCGTCCAAGGTGTGGGCGAGCATCAGCGCCGCACCTCGAGATTGGGCGACCTCCCGTAGCACTGCGTGTCGTGCCAAACGCGCCTCATATTCGGGACCACGGTCGGAATTGTTGTTGATATCGACCGCGATAACCTCGGCCGTAGCCCCCATCCCCCGAGCAATGTGGGCGGCGCGCTCGGCAACTTTTGCAGAGCCCTGCTGAAGCTGATGATTAACTACGACGGCGTGGACTTTGCGGCCGGCCAGCGCACCCTTGGGCCCGAGAGCTTCCGCACAGGCCCCGGCGGTCAGGGCCAGCGAATCCGCACCACCGGAAAGCCCAATGACGACACCGCTGCCCAATTCCTGCCCCACCTGCTGCACTATCGCGCGGACAGCTTGCCGAATGATGAGGAAATGAGGGCTGCGGTCCGGCCAAAAAGGTCTAGCCAACGCGCCCACCACTTGCGATGGTTTCCATCGCGGTAAGCAGAATTCGCTCCTGGGTCGGGCGCGCAATCAGTTGCACCGGCAACCCAGAGGTCGGTTCCACAACGATGCCAGCCGGGAATCCCAGGTAATTCCACGTCGAGACGTAGGGAGTGAAACGCAGATTGGACAGCAGGTTCACAATCCAGGGCATGCGATGCCACGCGCGGATTCGCGGTGGGTTCTTGGCCAGAGCCGGGGTAATCAAGATGGTGTCACCCGGTAGCTCACGCTCGATGCGAGCGCCATCGCGTGCCACTTGGCGGCCATTGATTGTGAAACGCAGCAAGCGACCAATGCCGGCGTGGACTCGATTGCGCCACTCCAGGTGATCAGGGCGCGGCTCGTCGCGAAGCTGATCCGCCACCCCCGCAGTCCAGCGCGCGAGCATCGGCAGTGGGTTCAGCGGGTACGGCATGTTCTTTTCCGAGACGGCAAAGCCCTTGTCCGCGAATACTCTCGCCGCCTGTTGCGCCGCATCGACGTACTCCGGTGCAGCCTTCAAACCGAATACGGGCGCAGTGGTGTCCACGCTGACTGCGAAGTTTTCAGGCAGGGTCTTCGCCGGGTCCTCCGCATCCACTATGCCATTTGTGAGGATCTTGGTGATCAGGCGCAAGTCATCGTTATTGACTGTGAGCACCCCTTGGACAGACATTCCGTACCAGTCATTGCCGCCCACGCGCCCCGGCATTGTTCCCGGGGTCGCCTTCAGAGTCGATAGCCCGCAGCACGCTGCAGGGATACGAAGTGACCCCATGCCGTCGTTGCCCTGCGCAAACGGAACCATCCCAGCGGCGACAGCCGCTGCGGATCCACCGGAGGACCCACCGGGAGTGTGCCCCGGCAGAATCGGATTGTCGACGGCCAGTCCCGGCAGCGTCGTCGTCCCCCACGTACAGAACTGCGGATTCACCGTAGTTCCCACCGCGATTGCACCGGCGCTAGTCAACTGCTGGACAAACGGGTTCTCTAGAGCGGTGTTTTCCTTCAGCGCAAATGGCACACCTGCGAGCGGCAACTCCGAGAGTTTCTCGCTTTGCTCGAGTTCCCGCGCAGCCTGCAGAGCCCTATCCGTCCACACTTCACGGAAGGCATGAATCCCTCCATCCAGTCTGGCGATAGCGTCGAGACTGCGCTGCACGCTGTCCACCGGGCTTAGCTTTCCCTCGCGAACCTGTGCGGCAATCTCGTGAACGGTTGGCAAGTTCCTAATCGCGGAAGTGTGAGAGGCCATTGCGGATTCATCTCCTCAAATTATTTTCAGTGGCAAATGAATCTCAGTTTAGATATCCGCAAGGGCGCTCGCTGCCTTATCGGACGCAGCTCTTGCCGGCAACAGGCTCGCCTCGTTGGAAATCAGTGCGAACGTCAGTACCTGTCCCGACTTCGTCACCACATATCCCGCCAACGCCGAGGCTTTATTCAGCGTGCCTGTCTTCGCACGGACGATGCCCGCCCCGGACTGACCAGCAAAGCGCGTCGCCAGAGTGCCGGACACCGCCGCCACTGGCAAGCTATCCAACAGTGGGCGCAACCGCAACGCAGTGCTTTCCGACGACTCCTGCGACTCCGCCAGTCCCCCCTGCTCGGCCGATTCCACCGGACCCGCGGCCGAATTGAGCACCTCGGAGAGATGCTGCGGAGAAATACGGTTATCCGTGCTCAGGCCGCTGGAGTCCGACAGCACCGCGCCATCGAGAGGAAAACCGTGCTCCGAGAGAGTGTCACGCACGGCACGTGCGGCCCCCTCAAAGGTCGGCGGCAGACCGCGAGAGATAGCCACCTCACGGGCAATGGACTCGGCAAGCACGTTGTCGCTATAGTTCATCATCTCGTGCACACGGGTAACCAGCGGTGCCGACTGCACGAGCGCGACGGGGTCTGGATCCAGAGGCAGTGACTGACCATCCTTGGCCGCATCCCTCAGGCTGCCTCCGTTTTCCGCACCAAGCGCCTTGGCCAGTGCATCAGCGGCATCCGCGGCGGGCGTGGCGCTGCGCTGCGATTCTTCATTCGTCGGATCGATACGACCGGCGTCCATCATCACCGACTCCACCGGTGCGATGTAGCCGTCCTCCAGCCCCGCACGCTCCCAGGTCTCGTGGAAACTCTCGGTGAATAGAGAGTTGTCGAGATAAACCTTGCCGACCCCCTCCGGAATGACCACGGAAATCTTTTTCGCCAACTCAGCGATTGAAGCCGAGTCCTGGAAGAACCCTTCCCCGTCCTTGCTTAAGGTGGGGTCACCCCCGCCGTGCAAAACGATGTCGTTAGTCCCCGTAACCCGGGAGACGCGGGTGGAAACCCGATGATCTTCACCTAAGTCCAACAGTGCGGCAGCCGCAGTGAGAATCTTCATGCTGGACGCCGGCATGGCCACCGCGGTGTCATTGATCCCCCACAGTTTCTGGCCGGTAGTAGCATCGCTAACAATTCCATGCAGCTCACCGAAGGCTGGATCGGCCGCAGCAGCGTCCATGATGGCGCTGACTTTTTGGGCCAGAGCGCCGTCGTCAAGCGAAGACTGCGCCGCCGTCACAGGAGCAGAGACATGACTGACCGCGGGCGGTGCATCGACAACAATCTGACGATTGTTATTGACGACAACCGCTACGCCGCTGCCCGCTGCGATAACGAGAACACCGGCGATGGCACCGCCGATTTTCAGTCCGCGCGACTTCTTGGATTTGCCGGATTTTACGGAACTGGGCGATTTTTGCGTGCCCTTAGCGGCGGTTTTGGAGCTGTCAGAGTCGGTACTACCCACGGTCACAAACACCTTCTTCCTGAAAACAAAACCTCACTTAAGGTGCACAAATAAACGGTTTTGAGCGGGTTTCGCATAAGATAGCCGTCAGAGAAGTGTACACCGATTATAAGGAGTCATCGCCGTGAGCGTTGAGGTCACTATTGAGATCCCGAAGGGTCAGCGCAACAAGTACGAAGTCGACCACGAGACCGGCAAGGTCTACCTCGACCGCTACCTGTTCACCCCAATGGCCTACCCGGCCGACTACGGCTTCATCGATGAAACCCTCGGCGAGGATGGCGACCCGTTGGACGCTCTCGTGATCCTGCCGGAGCCGGTTTTCCCGGGCGTTATTGTCAAGGCTCGTCCGCTCGGCGTTTTCAAGATGACCGACGAGGCCGGCGGCGACGACAAGCTGCTGTGCGTCCTGGATGATGTCCGCTTCGACCACTACCAGGACATCGACGATGTTTCCCAGTTCACCAAGGACGAGATTGAGCACTTCTTCGTCCACTACAAGGACCTGGAGCCGGGCAAGGAAGTTTCCGGTTCGGGCTGGGGCGACAAGGCTGAGGCTGAGCGCATCCTGGCTGAGGCTATCGAGCGCCACAAGTAAGAGCCACAAGTAAAAATTGCGCTAGCCAATCTCCCTTTCTGGGGCTCGCACCTTTGACGCAGTTCCCGTGATTCAGCGCTACGGCCGTCGGAGTTTTCCTCCGGCGGCCTTTGTGCTTCCGGCGATAAGGCCAGATTGCGTATAGTGCGCACTATGGAAACCGTAAACGTATCCGAAGTACCCGAAGACGCACAGATCATTGACGTCCGCTCACAGATGGAGTGGGATGACGGCCACGCCACCGGCGCCGTTCACATCCCCATGGAAGAGATTCCGTCCCGCTACGGCGAGCTGGATTTGGATTCCGACATTTACCTGATGTGCCGCTCCGGTGGACGTGCCGCTCAGGTTTCTTCCTGGTTGGAGAAGAACGGTATCGACACCATCGTCATCACCGGCGGCATGATCGACTGGGAGCACTTCGGCCGCCCAATGGAGAAGGCCAACTAAACCAACTACAACTGCCCTGCCTACCCGCAGGGCAGTTTTTCTTTTATCTACCCACCCCAAAGCACAGACCTTCTAACAATCCGCAGGCAAACAGGGACATTATTAGTTGGCCATGTCCCATTATTGACGGTTCCCCAGATTGTCTAGTATGGGAAGTATGTCTGATTCATCCGTACTTTCCTCGGCGGACTCAGCCGACACCAGCGGTGGTGTGGCAGCCGACGTAGACGCGAAGGTGTCTGCTGTCGACGCACAGAGCGGCACCAAGGCGAAGAAGGCTCGCAAGGGAGCGAAAGCCAAAAACAAGGCCAGCGCTAAGTCCAAGTGCAAGCCCGGCTCCGCAAGCGAACCCGCCGTCGCACCGGCCGCCCTGCGCAAATCCGCGTCCTGGTGCCTGGCACAGCTCGATGCGGCTGTCCGTGCCAGCGTCAACGCGGCTCTTGGCCGCACTCAGATTGAGTCGATTTCCATCCGCGGTTATTGGGTTCTGGAGGCCATCGCCGATGGCGGCGACATGGCTCAAACCGAGCTGAGCGCGCTGCTCGGCATGGACCGCTCGGACATGGTTCGCCTGATTGACTCTCTGGAGTCGGCAAATCTAGTCGAGCGCACCCGAGACTCCAAGGATCGTCGCCGCCAGCTCATCGCACTGACAGAAACGGGCAACACTACCCGCGCATCTCTGCGACGCTCACTCCGCAGAGCCGAGCGCGCCGCCGTCGCCGAATGCGCACCCGAGGTACGCGCGCTGCTTGCATCGCTTGCCGACGACTCCGCTGCAAGCCCCGAAACTGACTCCGGCGCGAAAAACCCTGAGACCGCTACCCCAGAGGTCACGGCCACTGAGACAGACACCAAGGACATGGCGGAGAATAAGACGCAGGCGACGTCGTCAAGCGATTCCCAGCGTCCTAAACGGAAGAAGTCGAAGAAGAAGAAAAAGCGCAAGAAGAATAAGAAGGGGGCTCTCAAGTGACAACCACTGAAGCGAAGTTCCTACGTGCTACGGAACAGCCGCTTGAGCGCACACTCATTGACATTGTCCGGGCGACCGCGCGAAGGTTCCCTGAGGCTGAGGCCATCGATGACGGCGAGGTTGTCGTCACGTATGCGGAATTGATCAACGAGATTGATTCCACAGCTACGTGGCTCTACGAACAGGGCATCCGTCGCGGCGACCGCATTGGTGTGCGGATGCCGTCGGGAAGCCGCGAGCTCTACCTGGCAATTTTGTCCATCATGGCTGCCGGTGCCGCCTACGTTCCGGTGGATGCGGACGACCCCGACGAGCGTGCCGAAATGGTCTTCGGCGAGGCCGGTATCGCCGGTTACTTCGATGCTGAAGGCCTACATTTGGCTGGCTCTACGGCGCGTAATCGCCCCCGCCCGCTGGACTCCGACACCGACTCCGACGAGGAAGAGACGGAACCGACGCCGCCGAACGCACGCGAGATCATCTCGCAGGAGCCCACTCCTGACGATGACTGCTGGATTATTTTCACCTCTGGCTCCACCGGTAAGCCCAAGGGCGTGGCGGTCACCCACCGCAGCGCCGCCGCTTTTGTCGATGCGGAGGCCCGCTGGTTCTTGGCCAACCACCCGGAAGGGCCGCTCGGCCCGGACGACCGCGTTCTCGCCGGCCTGTCCGTCGCCTTCGACGCCTCCTGTGAGGAAATGTGGCTGGCCTGGCGAAATGGCGCCTGCCTGGTGCCGGCCCCACGTTCGCTGGTGCGCTCCGGTGTAGACCTGGGCCCATGGCTGATTTCCCGCCACATCACGGCCGTTTCCACGGTCCCAACACTGGCCGGCCTGTGGCCCGCTGAAGCACTCGACAGCGTGCGCCTACTCATCGTCGGTGGCGAAGCCTGCCCGCAAGAGCTGGTCGAGCGCCTGTCCACCCCTGAGCGCGAGATGTGGAACACCTACGGCCCCACCGAGGCCACCGTCGTGGCCTCCGGCATCGAGCTGAAGCCTGGCAAGCCCGTGACCATTGGTTTTCCTCTGGACGGCTGGGACCTCACCGTTATCGACGAGGAGGGCAACCCCGTCCCACCGGGCACGAAGGGTGAGCTAGTCATCGGCGGTGTGGGACTCGCGCGCTACTTGGATCCGGAGAAGGACGCCGAGAAGTACGCGCCGCTGCCAGCCCTGGGCTGGGAGCGCGCGTACCGCACCGGCGACCACGTCATCATGGATGAGGGCGGACTGTACTTCACCGGCCGCGTCGACGATCAGGTGAAAATCGGCGGGCGCCGTATTGAGCTCGGCGAGGTCGAGGCGCACCTGGCTGCCCTCCCCGGCGCTACTCAGGCGACTGTCGTGGTGCAGAAGACCGGTGCTGGCGACTCCATCCTGGTCGGCTACGTCGGCGCCGGTGGCGACGCCGCAGCCATGGACTACGACAAGTGCATGGACACCCTCCGCGATGCCATGCCAGCCGCGATGGTGCCACGCCTGCACATCATGGATGAGCTGCCGGTTCGTACCTCCGGCAAGGTCGACAAGGCGGCGTTGCCGTGGCCACTGCCTGCGCGTGCGGGTGAGGGCGACGTCGACAAGCTGAGCCCTGTGGAGAAGTGGCTGTCCGATATCTGGGCGGACGTGCTGTCCGTACCTGCGCCCGGCGCGGCCTCGGACTTCTTTGCCCTGGGCGGCACGTCCCTGGCGGCGGCGAGCGTCATCGCGCGCATTCGTCAGCGCGCCCCGCAAGTCGCCGTGCGCGACCTCTACGACCACCCGCGCCTGGGCAATCTCGCCGAAGAGCTAGTCGCGCGCGGTTTCATCAGCGACGACATGCTTGCCGACGACGCCAGCGACCCCACCGCTCACCTGGAAAAGGTGCCCGAGCCGACGCCTGTCTCCCGCAAGACCCGTTGGGCGCAGGTCGGCTTCATGGTGCCGCTGCAGTGGGCACGTGGTATGCGCTGGGTAACGTGGCTTGCGATTATCAACTGGGTTATTGGCGGGCCGCTGGCACTACCAGGCTGGTTGGTGGCCGTACTGGCCTTGTTGTTCCTGACCCCACTGGGGGTTATGCCCATCAACGCGGCGACGACACGCCTGCTCACGCGCAACATCACCCCGGGCGACTACCCGCGTGGCGGTTCGGTGCATCTGCGCCTATGGGCGGCTGAACGCCTGGCAGAGAGCTCCGGCGCCCACTCAGTGGCGGGCGCTCCGTTCGTGCTGTGGTATGCCCGCATGCTGGGTGCCCGCATTGGTAAGGGCGTGAATCTGCACGCGCTGCCGCCGGTGACGGGTCTGGTCAAACTGGATGATTACTGCTCGATCGAGCCGGAGGTAGACCTGTCCGGATACTGGGTCGATGGTGATGTCGTCCACGTCGGCGAGGTCACTATTGGCAAGCACGCCCGCATCGGTGCCCGTTCAACGCTGCTGCCCGGCGCGCGTATCGGCAATGACGCTCACATCGAGGCGGGTTCCACCGTCACCGGTGAAAAGAAGGTCAAGGCTGGTGCGCGCTGGTCGGGTTCCCCGGCTCGCAAGGTCGGCCGGTCCAAGCACCGCTTCCCGGAGGAAGTCCCGCCGGCGCGTCGCCACTGGGTGGCTATCTACGGTCTTACCGCGGTGTTACTGACGCTGGTGCCGCTGTCCGCTGCGGTCGCGATGGCTGCTGTCATCGGTTGGGGCACGGGACTTATCGACGGCACCACCGAGCTAACCACCTCGAATCTCTGGCCAACGCTGGGCAGCGCCGTGCTGTGGGCTATTCCCGCCACCTTCGTCGGTGTTGCGGTGTATGCCCTGCTGACGCTGATTCTCGTGCGCCTGTTCAGCATCGGCCTGAAGTCGGGAGTGTTCCCGGTGCGTTCGCGCGTGGGTTGGCAGTCCTGGGCGACAATTCGCCTGATGGACGCTGCTCGTCATGACTTGTTCTTCATCTACGCCTCCATGCTGACTCCACTGTGGCTGCGTGCGCTGGGTGCCCAGATTGGTCGCGACAGCGAGGTCTCCACCGCGATTGGTATTCCGAAGTTCTTGCACGTCAAGGACGAGTCCTTCTTGGCTGACGACACCATGGTCGGCAGCTACGAGCTCGGCGGCGGTTGGCTGCTGGTGGGCGACTCCCGCATCGGCAAGCGCGCCTTCCTGGGCAACTCCGGCATCACGCTTCCGGAACGCAAGCTGGCGAAGAACTCACTGGTGGCCGTGCTGTCCTCTACTCCGAAGAAGACCAAGTCCGGCTCCAACTGGTGGGGTTCGCCGCCAGAGCGCATGCGCCGTGTGGGCACTGTCTCCAGCGATGAGTCGGCGCAGACCTACCGTCCGACTACGGGATTGAAGGTCGCCCGCGGCATCGTCGAGACACTGCGCGTCCTGGCACCGATGGTCTCTCTCATGCTGGCGACGATCACGCTGTTTAGCCTGCAGGGAATTGTTATGTTCACCGCGGAGCTGGTCACTGCAGGTGGCGTTGGCGCTGCCCTGCTCGGCCTGGTGGTTGCGTGGCTGCTCTCCCCTGCCGCGCTACTGATTGTTGGTGTGCTGGGGCTGCTCATCACGGTCGTGGCCAAGTGGGTGTGCGTCGGCAAGCACAAGCCGGGTGATCACCCGCTGTGGAGCAAGTTCGTCTGGCTCAATGAGCTGCAGGATACGTTCGTCGAAATGGTCGCCGCGCCGTGGTACCTGAACCCGGCGATGGCCACCGGCGGCATCGCACGCGCAATGCGACTGCTCGGCGCGAACGTTGGCCACGGGGTGTGGCTGGAGACGTACTGGCTGCCCGAGACCGACCTGGTCACCATCGCGCGGGGCGCCTCTGTCGGCCGCGGCTGTGTCGTCCAGACGCACCTATTCACCGACCGCGTGATGACGCTCGACACCGTCCACATCGGACACGGCTCCGTCCTAGGACCGCACTCAGTCGCACTGCCGGCATCTGTGCTTGACGACGGCTGCCGCGTCGAACCCGGTTCTCTCGTCATGCGCGGTGACCACGTTCCTGCGCACACCTCCTGGCGAGGTAACCCAATTGAGCCAGTGGTGGCCAAGAAGTAGCCCGGATTGAGCGGGGCTTAGGTAGGAGCCTGGTAGGCACAACGGGCTGCAAATGTGAAACTGTGAGAGTTTATGACACTTTCAAGCCGGTAGGTTCAGG
>NZ_KV836143.1:0-32366 GCF_001838255.1 Corynebacterium sp. HMSC073B01
CTTTTCTTTACTTAACCCGCCAAGAGGGCGCAGGGGCGGCGGCAGGAGGGCAGCGACTAGCCGCCGAAAATTGCCAGCGCGTCGGCAGCGAACGCTTCAATGATTGCGGAGTTGTCAACATCTCCCGCGCGGTTGATGTAGGCGGCCTCCGTAGTCGAGGCGGAAGCATGGCCCAGTTGCAAGGTGGCCAGCGCCGCGTTGCCCGTTGCAGCCATGGCGGTCGCTACCGTGTGACGGAGGTCGTGATAGGAAATCACCGCAGGCAGCAGCTCCCGGTCGGCCTGCGCCACATCGTCGCCGGCGAGGTGCGGCAAGCCTGCCCATGTTAGAGCCCGGCCAGAGTTTTGCCAGGGTGGGGGTATGTGCCGGATGGGTCGTCACGCATAGGCAGTACCCGCGTCGTCGGTGCCCCTGTCGTGCGTTGGCCGTGGAACAAGCTCGTAGGCTTATCGGCCAAGCGCTCGGCAATCCTTGAGTCTATTGGCCCGAGAAGCTGGTCTGGCAAAAACATGTAGGTGTGTGACGATCAGCTATAACTTTCCTCCTTGTAAGCAGGAAACCCGCTCGCCTCTCATGACAGCAATGTACTTGGATAACCACATCGCTACTTGACCGTAGATTGATGTAGCGATACGATTTGAACATGTTCAGTGAACAAGTTCAATCAAGTCGTGCTACTCAAAAGGAGGCGACGCGCAATAAAGTCTTGGATACCGCCTATGCCCTTTTTGTGTCAGTCGGGTACGCGGATACAAATGTGCGTGCCATCGCGCAGAAAGCTAACGTCAGCGTTGGAACCGTTATGAACGTCGGGAGCAAGCAGTCGCTGTTGATTCAGACCATCGGACATCGAATCACCGTCATGCACGATGAGCTCCGTGGACAATCAGACAACCTTCTCGACGTTCTCGCTCCTTTCCTGAAAATGTTTACTGGGCAGGAAGAATTATCGAAAGCGTATGGCGCTGCCCTAATCACACAGGGAGACAACGGAGAGATTCTCAACGAGCTTCGAACTCTCTTGGTAGATGAAATCGTGTTGCGCCTAGGCAATATGCTCCCTAAAGATGACGCTAAAGAGTTCGCGACAATCCTTTACAACATTTATCTTGGGTTGCTTCTTGGCTGGGCTGCCGGTGCATACGACACCGACGAACTATCCATTCACGCGAACAGTTCCATCTCCCGTCTTAAAATCGCGTACGGAGTAAAATAATGATTCTCGAATCTTCGCCTGCTTGGCCCTCCATCATTCTTGCAGCCATTTTGTTCGGAGACGCGGTACTCTCGCTCAAACCCGTAGCATTCATCGAGGCCTGCCTCAGAGGAGTACGACTTCCTACAGAGTGGTGGTGGGCTCTTATCGTTATCAAGTGCCTAGCAGCAAGTGGACTCATTATTGGGCTCTGGATACCAGGCATTGGAATAGCGACGATGGTTGGAGTCATTGCCTACTTCTGCACCGCAGCAATCGCACATATCCGAGCCAAGTTTCTAGGTAGCGAGTTTTGGGTCAATTGCTTAGGGATGCTCGCTATTTCACTAGGCGCTCTCATTGCGACACTATTGATAGCCTGAAACGACCAATTTACCAATTGTGTTCGCCCATTGAGGGGCGCCGTTGCCCGCGCCGGGCGGCTTGCCGCGGGTGCCTGGGACCCGCTAGCCGCCTACCGCCTCGCCGGCCTGTCGAAGGGTATGAGCGTCTGCCTCGGTGCAGAAGGCATGACAAAGCCCTAGCTGATGGGTCGGGGTTGTGGGATTTGCAGAGTGGCGGGCTGCTGCGGGACTGGTAGATAGGCGTCCAGCTCTTCGACGGGTATCTGCGGTACTGCATCCGAGATACCAGTGGCGAGCGCTGCGCGACTGGGCCCGCGCCGGGATGTCACACCCGACGACGTGGGGTGGCAGGAGCAGTAACCGGAATTGAGGGGTTGGGGGCAATCCCAGTCCATTTTTATGCGTGGGGGGTAGGGGTGCGACGGGCAGGGGTTGCTGGGGCAAGGGGTGTGTGGCCCCTAGTCGACACCGTGTAGCCACCGCCGGTTAAGTCTTGTACTCAGGCTGTGGCGTATGTCCAGCTGCGGGTCTACTTCGGAAAACTCCGCACTTCCCCAAAGACTTTCCTCAAAAATTAGTAGGGGAGGTGTCCCTGTGTGGCGCGAGAAACGGCTTTGACAGGCATAAATGGCATTATAGGTCAAACCTTTACAGGGTACCCTAACGGTAGGTTACGGGTTCGAGTCCCGTTTCCGGCTCCAAAACTCCAGGTCAGGAAGTTTTCCGGCCTGGGGTTCTTTGGTTTAAAGGGGAAAATGTAGGGGTTAAGTAGCGTGAGGGGTGAAATCGTCTAACAGAACGTCCGCATCCCCTCTGTCCCGTAAGTCGGCTTAGAAGCTGGAAGAACCGCCTGAACCGGAAAACCCTGAGCTAAACCCGCTGTTGACGCCACCGCTACTGGAAGAGCTGTCGCGGGCAGTGGTGGCATCGCTATCCCAGGTGCTCACGACATAGAAGGGCACGTAGCCGTGGTAGCCAGAGCCAGCGAAGAAATCAGAGTCGTAGATGCGCGTGCGCTCGGGGCGCTCGTCGGCCTCATTGCGCTTCTGCAGCTGGGACTGCACGTGCTCCGACAAGAGCGCGGAGCGATCCAAGAGTTCTAGGTAGCGCTCCATGAACTGCGGATGGTGTGGTTCCTTGGATAATTCAGTGGCGGCATCTTCCAACTCCTTCGCGTGGCGCTCAAGCGCCGAGTCGATGCTTGCGGCCAAGTAGCCTGCCTGTGCCAGATCCTTCTCCAGCTCGTAGAGTTCATAGCGGCGAGCATCCGCATCAGCGTTCTCAATGCGGTGCAGCTTTTCAATATTGGCCTCAGCGGTTTCCACGCGCTCGCACAGTTGGCGCGCGTTGGCGATGAGCTCGGAGTGTGAGCGGAATTGCTCATCTGGCGCATCCGCCGGAATCGACATGAGGAAACCAACCTGGCTATCGATTGCTAGGAAGTCATCGCGCAAACCCTCCCAGTCCTGGCGCAGGCGCTCATCCACCAGCCCTGATTGGAGCGAGTGCGCTCGAATATCAATCTCCCTTAGCCGTTGCGCCACATCGGTGTAGGTCTGCGACACGTAGTCCCAGTCCTCGCGTGCCTGCTGTGTCTTCTTCTGCCGGCTGCGGCGTACACCGCCGGCGAGGCCGACACCAGCGCCGCCAACGCTCAGGCCCGCCACCCCGAGGCCAACGGCCGCCGCCATCCGGTCCTCTTTTGCGCCCTCGTACTGAGTATCCGCAGCACGGTCTACGTCGATTGCAGCCGCTGCGCCAGCAAAGAGGCCAGCAGGAATGTTGTCATCCCGCACGCCCGGCTTAATTGCTTCGATGGACTGTTTCAGATGGCTGTCATTCTTGCGTAGCTTCATTTGAGCAGCCACGTCCTCACCCGCGAAGACGAAGGCTTGGCGCGGATCAAGGCCCACGCCGACGAAGACCTGGCCATCAGCAAACTTATCCTTGCCGATGAGCTCCTGGTGGTTATCGCGCAGGTACTCCTCTACGGAGTCATTAACGTTTTCCTTGTTCTCGGCAAAGACCATGTAGTGCAGCCCTTGGACCACGTCAGGGGCGGCGATCCGGGAGACATCGCGAAGCATGCGCTGTTCTTCCTCCGGGGTGAGCACATCGTCTGAGTCCATGATGTCAGCCTGCACCTCACGCTGCGCGGGCTGCATGACGTAGTCAGAGCGCTCGGGCGAATCAAAGACCGCCAAGCAGGTGCCCGCACCGACACCTCCGAGAAGCAGGCCGCCCACTGCTGCTGCGCCGATGATGGCACCGATGGAGGTCACTTTGGGGCCGCGGTTGGATGCAAAAGGTTTAATATCGCGAGAGTCGGTCACGGTGATTCTCCTATTCGCGAGCGATCGGCCCCGCCAATTTTATCCGGTTTAAGGAGGTCGGGCGGGGAACAAAGGGTGCGTTTGAAGACTGATTAAAGGGCAAATGCCTGTCGGGGGCTGGGGCGGGGGAATTTTCTTTCACTTATGCGCACGTTGTCGGAAGTCCCGGTCAACATATGGATGAGCTATTCACTTATGGCCACGCTGCTGCGTATCGATAGGTGAATATTGCATCGATAGGACAGCGCAACGCCGCCAGCAGGACAGCGCAACACCGACAGCAGGACAGCGCAACGCCGACAGCCGGAAAATCACAGGCCACGGAGCTTTCACATCTGCAACTCTAGCCCCACGCTTCACAGGGGTTACATGCGCATGTAAAGTGGACTTTGTTCTTAAGTCATAAGCGTCGATAGGGCTGGTCTCGGGGAAGGGCCTGCGCTATGGGCGCTTTTGGCATTTTTCTGCAAAACCTTCCAGAAAACCCCACAAGCTGGGGTGATTTCTCCGAGAAAAATATTCTACGATAGAGCCATGTCAGAGGTGCTCTTTGTCAGTAGTTCAAACATGGGACTCTCACGCGTACTAGAAGGGCTGCTGCGGCAAGCTGCCCCAGGCCTGACAGTGTTGTCAGCAGGTATCAGCATCGATGATGATGACCGCGGTCTGGATGAAGACGCGCGGCGTGCGCTCTGTGAGGTGGGGGCACGGTGCGATGGCGATCCTCATCAACTCACGCCGTCTCTCGCAGACAGTGCGGATGTGGTCATTGTTGTGGGGAAAATCGACGTTTCGGACTACATCGCGCCAGATGTAGAGACTGAGCGCTGGGAATATGATGACCCAGCTGACCGCGGGATTTATGGTTATTCCCGCTACGCGGAATTGCGGGATTTCTTCACTCTGCGCGTCAATACGCTGGCGGAACGGTTTGCTGCCTAAATAGTCGCTGAAATAGTCGCTGTCTTAATAAAAGGTGGGGCGCGGGAACCGTCGTAAAGCATGTGCTGAAGCTGACACACTTTTGTTTTCTGACAATAATGCCCGCGTTCGCCCGGTCAACACCTAATGTAAGTAGTTATGTCTATTGGTCCATCGCTGCGACGCACCCTGTACAAACTTGCTGAGAAAGAGATGTCCCCGGCTAAGGCAAAGTTCTTGCTGAACATTTGGCCGCCGCTGTTTGGCACCGGCATCCGTATCACTGAGATTGCGGATGACTGGTCTGAGGGGCGATTGGAGCTGCGCCTAAACGCTCTGACTGCGAATATGCATGGCGCGGCATTTGGCGGTGCACTGTTTTCGATGACGGATGTGCTGTTTGGCACGCTGGTTATGCAGCGTCTGGATGTCAAGAAGTACGAGGCGTGGACGCGAACTGGGTCGTTTGAATTTATCCGGCCGGGTAAGAATGGTGCGTACCTTGAGGTAGAGGTGCCGGATGAGATGGTCGAAAAGCTTAAGGCCGAAACTGAAGGTGGCTATTCGACGGTCGTTCCATACACCTCTGTAATCCGAAACCGCGATGGCTCCCTGGTCGGTATTGGTCAGCAGGAGCTCTACGTGCGCCGTCGTGGTCGTAAGAAGCCGCCGGCCAATCCGAACCAGCAGGATTGTGTTGCCGGTGAGAACCTCATCTCTGCTGCTCGCACTCTTGCACGGCTGGGGATGCGCGGGGTGGAAAACCGTGATGTGCTCGTCCAGCAGGAACGCACCGCACGACGCTGCATTTCACCAGAGTCGCGTGCAGTCGCATGGCTCCACGGGGTCCTCGAGTACGGCGATGTCACTGTCGACGACTACCGCGCCGCAGGGCTTCCCGACGTCGTCATCGAGGCCCTCACCTCCGATAACCCCTCGCCAGCCGCGCAGCAGCTGCTTGCGGATGTCGTCACCGCGCGCGAGTCGCTGACCAAGTTCTAGGTCGAAGCTCTACGCCAATAGCCGAGTGATCAGTTCGATCACTTCGGGGTCTGTTTGCTGCTTCCAATGCGCAACAGACCTGCCCTCCAGCTCGGTTTCGAGCAAAACAGCTCGACTGTCCGGCAGGAAGCTCTGCGCGGTATCGGACCACGGAATGACCAGGTTGTCATGGTGGCTGATGACATTAATCCAGTCAGGTGTGGCTGCCTTGCGCCTTCGGAGGTGTGGGGCAGTGTTGGCTGCAGGAAGTTCATATTGTCCTGCCGCTACCGCAATTTGATCGGCTAAAGCCTGTCCCATTAGCCAGCGGGCAGGAGCCCCATTCCACCAGCCCAAAATGCGGGAGATCTCAGTCAGATTTACACCGCCGACAGAGCCCGACACACTGATGACACGTCGAAACGAAAAACGCTCGCATTCATGGTTTGCAAGACGCGTAAACAGCAGGAAAGCCAGTAGCCCACCCTGCGAGTGAGCCACAATATCGACCGTGTCCGAGTTCGTTTCAGTGCAGACTCCGTTGATATAGGCCTCGACTTCGGCGACAGAATCTACGAGGGCAGCAGTGCCACGGTCTCCGTAGGCCGGTACATAGACTCGGCGGCCGCGGGCACGGAGTCCGTCGGCAAGCGGTGCCCACGCGCCGGGACTATCGAGCGTGCCATGAAGTGCGATAACCGGAACGGGGTCTCTGAGGTCCCCCGACGCTGGACTTGGATTTGGCAGGGACGGATGTGCGGCTGTCGGTGGGAAAATCCGCGTTAGGAGCGGTCTATTCCGCATGCTCGATTGGGTCAAAATCCTCGCCTACCAGCTTGAATAGTGCCTCGCGAGTAAGCGCGCGGGGGCGCCAATCGTGCGCCATCTGCTCATGCAAAACGATGGCTTGAGGGAACGTGTCCTGCACATAGAGATTAGTGACCATGCCAGTGTCACCGTCATCCAAGAAACAGGACTGTGGCGGGGAAATGAGCTGGTCATACTTAGTGGCAATGCAGGTATAAGTAACGCCGGGACCGAGAATATCGTGGGAATTGGAGTTCAAAACCATCTTTGAACCGGTGAGCTGTTCCAAGCCGGAAACGCCCCAGTAGCTCTGAACAAAGTTGCTCATCAGCGACCTAGTGCCGGGAATCTTAGTGATGCCGGAAGCGATGCCGCCCAGGTTGGTGCCGTGATTGGGGGCGGCAAGACAGACAACATGCTTGATGTACTTGGAAATGCGAAGAGAAAGCAGGGTGGCGATTAAGCCGCCTTGCGAGTGCCCCACGATAACGGCGTGCTTGGCGTCAGTCGCGTGCAGGACAGCCTTGATGTAGGGCACGAGCATGTCGATGGACTGATTGATGGGGTCTGTTGCACGGTGCCCAAAATCTGGCGCGAAGACAGCCCAGCCATCTTCCCGCAACTGACCGCCAAGGGTCTCCCAAATGCCCTTGACCTGGCCTGTTCCGTGCAGGAGGATGACCGGCCACGGCCGGGACTTGGATACTTTGGCTCCCCAGTTATCTTCGAAAACACCGCGCAGCGGACGGAAGATGGCATAGGGAAGCGATGCTGATCCTTCAGCTACAGCCGGTTTATGCGCCTCCGGTTCCTGCGCTTCAGGGGCAGGGACTACCGGAAGTTGTTCTTCCCAAAAATCCTCGTTTGAAGCGGCGATTAGCGCACCAACTTTCCGTCTTCGTCAGTCCCGAGGGCCTCCCGCAGTTTAGCGGCGGCCTCATCCATGGACTCTGCGGAAGGATTGCGATCCACCGACTGCAGGTTGTACCCGGACATATCGTGGGCAGGGAAGATATGGATGTGGGTGTGCGGAACCTCGAAGCCGGCGATGAGGTAGCCAGCACGCGGAGCGTCAAAAGCGGAGACAACAGCCTGTCCAACCTTCTGGGCAACCTCATTGAGGTGGGCCCATAGCTCAGGCGAGGCGTCCGTCCACTTGTCCACCTCTTCAACAGGGACAACCAGTGTATGACCAGGTGCAATTGGCTCGATGGTCAAAAATGCGACGACCTTGTCATCGCGGTAGACAAAACGACCGGGGAGTTCACCGTTGATGATCTTGGTAAATACTGTGCTCATGTGCCAAGGGTAACCCGAATAGCGGATTGAGGGGTTGGGTGCGATGAGAGTTATCCGAGCTGATTAGTAAGATGATTGCTATGCGCATCCTCGTAATTGGCTCCGGTGCCCGTGAGCACGCCCTGTTGTACGCAATGAGTAAGGACCCGCAGGCTACTGATCTTCACGTAGCCCCTGGTAATGCGGGTATGAGTGAAATTGCAACCATGCATCCACTGGTCGTGGATGACCCCGCTGGCGCTGTTGCGCTGGCCAAGGAAATTGGGGCCGATTTGGTTGTTATTGGCCCTGAGGTTCCGCTGGTCGCGGGTGTGGCAGACGCGCTGCGCGACGCTGGTTTCGCGGTCTTCGGACCGAACGCGGACGCGGCTCGGATTGAGGGGTCCAAGGCTTTCGCTAAGGACGTCATGAAGGTGGCTGGGGTAAAGACCGCCTCGGCAGAGGCCATCCAGCCGGAGGCCTCCGACGAAGACATCGAGGCCGCCATTGACCGCTTTGGCCCGAACTGGGTCGTGAAGGATGACGGTCTGGCTGCTGGCAAGGGAGTCGTGGTCACTAAGGACCGCGCTGAGGCTCTCGAACACGCAAAGGCTGTTCTGGCCGCCGGTAACCCGGTGCTGCTGGAGTCCTTCCTGGACGGCCCGGAAGTTTCCCTGTTCTGCCTGGTCGACGGCGAAACCGTCGTCCCGCTGTTGCCGGCTCAGGACCACAAGCGCGTCGGTAATAACGACGAGGGGCCGAACACCGGTGGCATGGGTGCTTACAGCCCGCTGTCCTGGCTACCGGAAGGCGCAACTGAGCGCATTGTCACCGAGGTCTGCGAGCCGGTCGCTCGTGAGATGGCCGCTCGCGGTTGCCCGTTCCAGGGTCTGCTGTACGCAGGTCTGGCCTGGGGCGAGGACGGCCCGGCTGTCATTGAGTTCAACTGCCGTTTCGGTGACCCGGAGACCCAGGCCGTGCTGGCGCTGCTGGAGTCCCCGGTGGCTCAGCTGCTCAACGCCGCTGCTACCGGAACATTGGCGGACTTCGGTCCGCTGTCTTGGCGTGATGGTTACGCTCTGACTGTTGTACTGGCCGCTGAAGGCTACCCGGTATCGACGCGCACGGGCGATGTCATTGAAGGTGCAGAGCCTGGCCGCGAGGAAGATGGCATTCTCCACGCTGGTACTGCCCGCAATGCTGCGGGTGAGCTGGTCTCCGCTGGTGGCCGTGTGCTCAACGTCATCGGCGTTGGTGACACGCTGGAAGAAGCTCGCGACAAGGCGTACGAGACCATCAAGACCATTAAGCTCGAGGGCTCGCACTACCGCACCGACATTGCACTACCTGCAGTTGAGGGCCGCATTTCCATCTAAGTAATGCCCGAGGCGGTCGGTCCGTACTCGGATACCTCACTGGTGCACCCACCCGGGTTGAACTGGATTTCCCGGGTGGCCTCGGTGGCTGCAAAGATGAAGGTATGCACGCCGAATCTCCGCAGTTGCCAAAGTCGTCGCAGTCACCGCAGCCATCCCAGCCAGAGCGCGACCTAGCATCCCGCCGCAGTGAGGTCGCCCCCTTCCATGTGATGGATGTTCTCGCGCTCGCGCAAGAGCGTCAGCGCACTCATGGTGACGCTCTATTCCTCTGCGTGGGACAGCCCGCGACCGCGGCCCCGGCTGCCGCGATTGCCCGTGCGCGTGCTGATTTAGAAAATCAGGTTCTGGGCTACACAGCGGCCGTCGGCACGCCTGAGCTGCGCGAAACCATCGCCGCCTGGCATCGTGAAAACTACGGCACGGCCACGGAGGCTGCTGATGTTGTCATCACTACCGGTTCTTCCGGCGGTTTCGTGGCACTCTTCCTCGCAGCGCTCGACGTCGGCGACGATATTGTGCTCGCGCGCCCGGGCTATCCCGCATACCGCAATACGCTGCAGGCGCTCGGCGCCAACATTGTTGAGATTGACTGCGGTCCCGAGACTCGTTTCCAACTCACTGCCCAGCACCTGGAGGCACTTCCGCGCGTGCCCAAGGCCGTGATTGTCACCAGTCCGGATAATCCCACTGGCACCATTATCGATGCCGACGAGCTGCGTGCCATTGCGAAGTGGTGTGAGCAGCACGATTGCCTGCTCATTTCCGACGAGATTTATCACGGCATTACTTATGGCCGACAGTGTGCGTCTGCACGCGAGTTCTCCGACGCGGCGGTCGTGGTCGGCAGTGTCGGTAAGTACTTCTCGATGACCGGCTGGCGCGTTGGCTGGCTAATCGTTCCCAAGTGGCTGCGTGCGCCGCTTGATCGCCTCGAAGCCAACCTCACTGTCTGTCCACCGGCAATTTCGCAGGCAGCGGCGGTGGAAGCGTTCAGCCCCGAGTCCATTGCCGAGCTCAATTCGCACGTGACGCGTTACGCACGCAACCGCGACGTTTTGCTCGAGGGGCTGCCCCGCGTCGGTCTCGGTAATATCGCCCCACCCGACGGCGGTTTCTATATCTACGCCAATATCGCAGGGCTTTACGACGACCCGAACTCCGTCGACTCCATGACATGGGCTCGGGAACTGTTGGCCGCAACGGGCGTGGCCGTTGCCCCTGGAATCGACTTCGACACAGAGAACGGCCATGAGTGGGTTCGCCTTTGTTTCGCCGGTGAGACTTCCGAGATGGAAGAGGCTGTTCGGCGCATTGGGGTATTTACTGGTCGTGGTTAAAGCGACTTTAGTGGCGCTCACGGTGTGATTTACCTCACCCTTTCAGGGGTGTTTTTCAGCCCGTCGAGATAGGAGGCTCGACGAGCAAATCGCTGCTTTAAATCCTCTACCGGCGGCCACTGGTTGAGCTGATGTTGGGGCCTTCCTGGAAGGGACCGTTGGGGCTCTGTTTCCTTGATCGCCGGTTCGCCGCAAGGGCGGAAAAACTGCCTCAGATTGAGGGCTTTGTGGCTGCGGTCACATCAATTGCGGCTGGGGTTGGGTCGATAGTGGAGTGGGGTGGCCTTCGTGGCAACACCGTTGGCGGCCGGTAGCTCTGTCGGTGGCCTATTTCCGCTGGCAGGAGGCTCTTTTTCTTTAATTGTCGATGGAGTTGACCTCTGAGGAGCTGGCGGCTATCCCTGCGTGGGGTGACGATTGAGCGTGGTGTGTAACCCGCATTCAATGACAGCTGCAAGCGCTTTTAGTGGGGATAGTTTATGTCTGACAAAAAGAGACTTTCGCGCCCTGTTTTTGGCTGTGTAAAAGCGTGATTTTTGAAGCCGTTGTCGGGAGTGGTGAAGCGAGGCTTGGGGTGGCGCTGAGGGGCGCTGTTTGTGGTGTAGCGATTGAGCTAAAAAACGTCCAAAAGTTAACAAAAGGTTAACTAAAAATAAAGTTTAGTGCTTGCCAGGCCTTGTGTTGTGGTCTACGGTTGCAAGTCATAAGTTCCAATCGGTTCGATGAAACATTGTTTCAACTGCGGAATCGCAAAGAATCGATTGGAGAAGTCCAACAATAAAGATCAAAGAGATCTTAAGAGAGGTGACCTCTGATGAACGCATTCAACGAGATTATGGATACTGTGTCCCCGATTTTCCGGGACGGCAAGGAATCTAAGCAGGATGCGCTGGCATCGCTGCTTGCCGAAGCCATCGTGGAGGCGAACCCGAACCAGGGCATCGCCGCCGACGACCGCCGCGCTGCCTAACAAGAATTAGCTTTGGTCCGATTCCTGCTAGGCAGCTAGTGCGAAAGCAATCCCTACCGGTTAACCCTGCTGGTTCAGGAACTCCCGGACCTGCTCCATATCCTTATCACCGCGACCCGACAGGTTCACGAGCAACAGCAAAGGCTCATCGCCTTCGTGAACCGGCAGCCCGAGCTCGCTACCAGCGGCAGGGTCGGTTTCACGGAGTCGCGCAATTTTAATGGCCTGCGCCAGCGCATGCGAGGATTCCATCGCCGGAATAATGCCCTCCATGCGGCTGAGCAGCTGGAACGCTTCCAGCGCCTCCTCGTCGGTAATCCCGACATAGCTGGCGCGGCCATTCTCCTTCAGCATGCCGTGCTCCGGGCCAACAGACGGGTAATCCAAGCCCGCCGAGATGGAGTGCGATGGCAACACCTCGCCGTCGTCGGAAAGCATGACAAATGAGCGCATGCCGTGAAGGACGCCAGTCTTACCCGCGTTGATGGGCGCGCCGTGACGATCGGTGTCGAGTCCCTCACCTGCGGGCTCGACACCAATGAGGGCGACATCGGAGTCGTCGATGTAGTTAGCAAATGCGCCGATGGCGTTGGAGCCGCCACCGACGGCTGCGATCACAGCGTCGGGAAGCTTGCCGTAACGCTCGACCATCTGACCGCGTGATTCCTCCGAGATGACCTGCTGGAATTCACGCACGATAGTGGGGAATGGGTGCGGACCGGCGGCGGTGCCCAGTAGGTAGAAAGTGGAGTCGAGAGTCTTGCTCCACTCGACCAGTGCCTCGTCAATAGCATCCTTCAAACCGGCCTCGCCGGTGGTGACGGGAACGACCTTCGCGCCCATGAGCTCCATGCGCTCGACATTGGGGTGCTGGCGGGCGACATCGTGTGCGCCCATGTAAATCTCGCACTCAAGTCCCAGCAGCGCTGCGGCCATCGCGGTGGCCGTGCCGTGCTGGCCTGCACCCGTCTCAGCAATGAGGCGGGTTTTTCCCATGCGCTTTGCCAACAGTGCCTGGCCAACCACGTTGTTGCCCTTGTGCGCGCCGCCGTGGTTCAAGTCCTCGCGCTTCAGCACAATCGTCGTGTTCGGCGTGGATAGACGACGGCATTCGAACAGCGGGGTCGCGCGGCCGAGGAAATCACGACGTAGTTCTTCCAGCTCGCGCTGGAACTCCGGATTGCTCATCGCCTCGATGTAAGCCGCTTCCAGCTCATCGAGTGCTGGTAGCAGGAACTCCGGCACTTCCTGTCCGCCGAAGCGACCGAAAAATGCAGGCAAGAGAGTTTCGCGCACCTCGCCCGCGCCGTTAACGCTTGCCGACGGCGCCCTGGTTGCAGTCGGTGCTGAAGCCTTGGCGATGGCATCCGCGCTGGGGTTGTAATCAGTCATTGAGGGGGCCTTTCGTTGCTGTTGTTTATTTCAGCGGGCCCTGGTTCTCTTTGTCGAACCGATAAAAGTCTCGAGCCGACAAAAGAAAAGAGCCCGCCAGATTTATCTTCTTGCGAGCTCGTACTTGACGGGTTTGCCGTCGACATTAATGAGATGACGTGACGTTGCTCGCGGACTTAAGCGAGCCACCACCACTGTGCGCCGCACGGCGCGGGTGTGTTCATCAGGGGTGTCATCATGAATCTGACCATAACTCAAGGTTTCCGCAGTAGCCAAAGCGGGTGGGGTGTGGGGGCGGGGATTGGGCGCGAAATGTGTACGGGATATCGCAACTGTGCCTGGAGTGTAGGGCAGTTCCCCTATTAGTCGGGTACGCGTAAGGGGCAGAATTCTCGGATCCCCTCGACACCGCTGGCCACGAGGACTAACGTTCCGATGGTGATTACGCTGTCGCGGCAGACCACTAAATCACGTCGGGGAGTTCGTCCCACGACGCTGGTGGTGTGGTGTTATGTCGCCCTCATAACCGTTGGCACGGTTTTGTTAATGCTGCCGATTTCGGCAGCCAATAGCCACCCCACGGGACATTGTGCCCCGAGCCCTGGGGATATGTGCCTGCCCACGGCGCTGTCTGATGCGCTGTTCACAGCCACCTCGGCAACGAGCCTGACCGGATTGATCACCGTAGATACGGCTACCCATTGGTCAACCTTCGGCAAAGTCGTCATCATGTTGTTGATTCAGCTGGGTGGCCTCGGGTTCATGACCTTGGCTTCTCTTTTTGGCCTCTTCGTAGCAGGAAGGCTCGGCCTGAACCGCCGTGCCGGTGCGCGCGTTGAGGGCCGCGGTATGGACATGGGCGAGATCTCGTGGGTTGTCCGTGCTGCCGTTAGCTTCACGCTGTTGGTGGAGTTTGTTGTGGCAGTGGCACTTATGCTGCGGTTCCACCTAGGTTACGGGTACGGCTGGGGGAGAGCTGCGTGGGAGGGCTTGTTCCATGCCATCTCAAGCTTCAACAATGCCGGTTTTGCTCTGTATACGGACAACGTCATTGGGTTCCGCAGTGATGCCTGGATACTTTTGCCGCTGGCCTTCTCTCTTATCGTTGGTGGTCTGGGTTTTTCTGTTCTGCTCGAGGCCTGGCGACACCTGAAAGCGTGGCTTAGTGTCCGCACGCGAGGGCAGTTGCCTAAACGCTGGTCTCTGACTACTCGCTTCACTATCAAAGGCACCATCCTGCTGATTGCTTTGGGCACAATCATGGTGGCATTTGGTGAGTGGTCCAATGCCATGTCTGGATTCACTACAGGGGAGAAGATACTCAACTCATTCTTCGCTAGTGTGAGCCCGCGTACCGCGGGGTTCAACGCGCTCGATTACGCGGACTTCCACCCATCGACACTGCTGGGCACTGACTTCCTCATGTTCATTGGCGGCGGCACCGGTGGTACTGCAGGTGGCGTGAAAATCACGACGTCGGCAGTCATTCTCGCCGCCGTTCTCGCGGAGATTCGCGGTGACACCTCCGTGTCCGTGGCTCGGCGGCGCCTCAACCCAAAGGTGCTGCGTCAGGCCCTCGTCGTTCTTGCATTCGGCATTGGCCAGGTTTTTCTGGCAGTAATCGCCGTCAGTTTCCTAGCGCCACAGTTTTCTACTGACCAAATCCTTTTTGAAGTAGTCAGTGCCTTCGCCACGGTAGGCCTTTCCACAGGTATCACCGCTGACCTGCCGGTGGCAGCACAGGCAATCTTCATCGTGCTGATGTTCGCCGGACGTGTTGGCCCAATCGCCTTGGCGACGGCCTTGGCCGCCCGCCCACGCCAGCGCATCTACGAATATCCAGAAGAAAGGCCCTTCATTGGCTAACTCGAAATTCAATCCGTTTGCTGGTTTTGCAGAGCATTTCGCCGACCAAGTCAGCTCTTCTCCTGTTGTAATCCTTGGCATGGGGCGTTTCGGACAGGCGCTCGGCGAGGAGCTGGTCGCTGGCGGTATCGAGGTTCTCTGCGTAGACCATCGCGAAAAGGTGGTTCAGGAGCTGTCCTCGACCTTCGACCACGTGGTCACCGCCGACACCACCATGCCGGAAGTACTGAAGCAGCTCGGCGTCGATGAAGCCGAACGTGTGGTCATTGCAATCGGCAGTGATATCGAGGCGTCGTTGCTGACCGCGTCCGCACTGGTGGACATGGATGTGCCGCTGATTTGGGCAAAGGCCGATAACCAGGCCCACGCCAAGATTCTGGGCCAGATCGGTGTTCACCACGTCATTCGCCCGGAGGCCGACACTGGCCGTCGTATTGCGCACCTAATCGGCGGCAAGGTCCAGGACTTCCTGGAGTTCGATCGCGACTACGCAGTCGGTAAGGTCGCGCCGCCGATCCATTGCCTGGATAAGACCGTGGCGGAGATTAACCAGAGCGCACCGATTACGGTCGTCGCCGTACAAAAGCGCGGTCAGCGCTTCCGCCCCGCGCTTGCCGACGACCGCATTACCGCAGGTGACCTGTTGATTGTCTCGGGTGCCATTCGGCAGTTGGAGACGTTCGCCGGGGAGTAGGAGCTGATTGCTACTTGTCGCCGTGGCTGTCGATTCCGTCGACGCCTGTGACCGTGGTCAGCAAAAACACGGAATCCGCTAGAGCCTTCACTCCGTGCTTGACGTGGGTGAGCACTTTGAGATTGCCCTCGGAAATCGTGGTTTTATCGGCACCGGTGATTTCAACTTCGCCAACAAGCACAAGCATCGAGGCTGCGGGCGGCGAGTTATGGGCGGAAAGCTCAGTTCCTTCAGTCAGTGCGATGAGAGTCTGGCGCAGCGGACCGTCGTGGACAACAATTTCCGCAGCGCGGCCATTGCTATTCGCTTTAGCTTGAGTCAGAAGGTCGTCTTGTTGTGAATTAATATTCACAGCGTCCTAGCTCCTTGGTGAAACCACAGCGCGCAGAGCACGCGCTGCCTCTTCCGGATTTGCTGCCTCGGTTAGTGCGCGAACCACCACAATGCGCTCCGCGCCAGCGGCGATAACTTCGCCGGCGGTCTCGGCGTTGATACCGCCGATTGCCCACCATGGCTTTACCGGGTCACTTGCGCCGCGGTCGTGCGGGCGCACAATATCGGCCACGGAATCCTGGTGGGACTCCGCTGAACCCTGTGCACGCACCCTCCGCACGAGTGCCGCAGCTTCACGGACCATCTCGACTCCGACGGGTTGACGGTCGGGCTTCGTCGGGGTGGCATACACCGGGCCGATTACCGCGTAATCGATGCCATCGTCGGCAAGCGAGGCGGCGAACATGTCCAGATTTCGGTTGGAGCGGCCGATGAGAACCTCGGGGCCAACGATCTGGCGGGCCTGCTCGGTGCTGAGGTCTTCCTGGCCCACATGCAGGATGTCTGCGCCGGTCAGTGCGGCAATGTCGGCGCGGTCATTGACGGCGAAGAGCTTGCCGTGTTCAGCGGCGACCTCGGCGAGGGTCTCCACGGCGGCGATCTCGTCGCGGGTGTCGACTTTCTTGTCGCGCAGCTGGATGATGTCGGTGCCGCCTTCGTAACAGGCGTGCAGGAACTCGCGCAGATCACCACGGGATGCGCGCGAGTCGGTGCAGAGGTACAGGCGGGCGTCGGCAAGCAGGGCGCGTCGTGTTGTGCGAGTGGCGGCTGATGAGGCGTTCATGTCCCCATGTTAGGCGAGGTTGGGGATGCGGTGTCGTGGCGGTGAGTCCGAAGTCATATGATGGGGGAGTACCACGTTCCGCGGGAGCCGTACTCGGTATCGATGAGATGCCGCTGGCTGAGAGGGCGAGTAACGCCGACCGCTTTTACCTGATGCGGGTTATGCCGCCGGAGGGAGGAATGGCAGTGAATGCTGCCGCTATGGGTGCCGCCTCGACAAGTGAGGGCGGCACAGGGAATACGTCGTCAAGCGTTGTTATCGCAGGCGCGGGCATTATCGGCTTGGCGACGGCATGGAGACTACTCCGCCAGGGATTCGATGTGACCGTCCTCGATGCCGAGCCCGTTTCCGGCGCAACCTTCGCCGCGGCTGGCATGCTGGCGCCGGTTGCCGAAGTCGTGTGGGATCAGCCGACGCTGTATCCGCTGATGGTGGAATCGGGCAAGCTCTACCGCGACTTTGCCCTGGCTATCGCCGAGGAATCGGGCCACGATGTCGGCTACATCGAGAATTCCACGTTTGTTTGTGCGGGCGATGCTGCCGACCGGCAGACACTCAGCGAGCTCGTTGAGCTGCAGCATGACATGGGCATGGAGATCAACCGCATCACCGCCACCGAGGCGCGCCGGGCAGAACCGGCACTGGGGCCGGGCTGTGTTGGTGCGGTGGATATTCCGGGAGATCACCAGGTCAATCCGCGTCTGCTCGCAGAGGCGTTGCTGACCATTCTAGGAGACCGCGTCATCCGCACTCGCGTGGAAGAGGTTATCTACGCTTCCGATGCCGACCCCCGCCGCGCCATCGGTCTGCGCGGGACGGACGGAAATGACTACGTCGCCGATGAGGTCGTTTTGGCTGCGGGGCTGAGCACCGCCGACATCACTGGCCTGCCGGAGAATCTGAATCTGCCACTGCGCCCGGTTTATGGAGATGTGCTGCGTCTGCGCGTGCCGAAGCGCCTGCAGCCGCTGGTCACTCGCACTATTCGCGGTGTGGTTCAGGGACGTCCGGTTTATATCGTCCCGCGTGCTGACGGCACCGTCGTGCTCGGCGCTACCTCGCGTGAAGATGACCTGACCGGTGTCTCCGCCGAAGGAGTCCACCAGCTACTCCGCGACGCATACCGCCTGGTGCCCGGCATTCTCGACTGCGAAATCTACGAGATGACCGCCCGCGCCCGGCCTGGCTCCCCAGACGATGTCCCCATGATTGGCCGCGTGGCTCCAGGACTGACCGTGTCCACCGGCTACTTCCGTCACGGCATTCTGCTTACGGCCATCGGTTCCAAGCTCACGGCCGATGTCGTCGCAGGTCGGGAAAATGACAACGCCCCGGCGCTTCTTTCCGCCGTCAATCCATTCCGCTTCAGCGATTAGAGGAGGCTCGCTTATGTCCACCACAACACTCAATGGCGAAGGCTACACACCGGCTGCGGGGGAGATGGTCGCAGACCTCGTCGCTAAGCACACGGGGCACGCGCTTAACGACGACGGCACTGTCGCGGACGGCACCCGCCTGGGAATCGCGGTAGCCGTGGATGGTGCGGTAATCCCGCGAGCCAAGTGGGCGAGCACGCCCGTGGCAGGCGCCATCGACATCGTGACAGCAGTTCAGGGAGGCTAGAGATGACCGAGAATTCCGCACAAGCAAACATGTCCGCGCAGGAAAATGAAACCGGGACGGCGAGCGAAGTTACACGTGAACCGCTGCGCATTGGCGGACTGGAGTTGAACTCCCGTCTGATTATGGGAACTGGCGGTGCGACCAGCATGGATACGCTGGAGCGGGCGCTGGTGGCTTCGGGCACTGAGCTGACTACGGTGGCGATGCGCCGCTTTACGCCCGGTACGAAGCAGAACGTTTTTGAGATTTTGCAGCGCAACAATATTGCGGCGCTGCCGAATACTGCGGGGTGCTATACCGCTCGTGACGCGGTGCTGACTGCGCAGTTGGCCCGCGAGGCGCTGGAAACCAACCTGCTGAAGCTCGAGGTCATCGCCGACGAGGACACGCTGCTGCCGGACCCGGTCGAGCTGGTCGCGGCAGCGGAGCAGCTGGTGGCTGACGACTTTGTCGTCTTCGCTTACACCAACGACGATCCGGCGCTGGCCAAGCGGCTGGAGGATTTGGGCTGTGCGGCGGTCATGCCGGCGGGTTCGCCTATTGGTACTGGCCTGGGAATTCTTAACCCACACAACATCGAGCTGATTGTGGACCGCGCGAATGTGCCCATCATCCTGGATGCGGGCATCGGTACCGCGTCTGAGGCAGCTCAGGCGATGGAGCTTGGCTGCGATGCAGTGCTGTTGGCATCCGCAGTGACCCGTGCACATGATCCGGTGGGCATGGCCACAGCGATGCGCTTCGGCGTTGAGGCAGGACTGACTGCTCGCGAGTCGGGTCGCATCCCACGGCGTCGACTGGCCCAGGCGAGCTCGTCGTTTGAGGGAATCATCACTGAGCGCGTCAGCGGCGCACGCGAGCAGGATTCTCTGTAATGGCTGAGCAGGGTGTCAATCTTTCGGACCGCGACCTGCGCCGGTACGCGCGGCACCTAACACTGCCGGGCTTTGGTGCCGAGGGGCAGCGAACTTTGCGAGCCTCCCGCGTCCTCGTCATCGGAGCTGGTGGCTTGGGATCGCCTGCGCTGTTATACCTGGCCGGGGCAGGGGTCGGGCATATCACAATCATTGACGATGACGTGGTCGACGAGTCCAATCTTCAGCGCCAGGTCATTCACCGTGAGTCCGATATTGGTCGCCCGAAGGCCGAATCTGCCGCGGATGCCGTGCGGCGCCTTGACTCCGAGGCATCGGTGACCGCAATCGTCGGCAGGTTAAGCGTCGACAATGCTGAGGAGCTCTTCGCCACTCACGATGTAGTGCTCGACGGCGCGGACAACTTCGCCACGCGCTACCTGTCCTCCGATGCCGCGGAGCTGACCGGAACGCCGCTGGTCTGGGCCACGATTCTGCAGTTCGCAGGGCAACTGTCCGTCTTCTGGCCTGGCCACGGCCCCATGCTTCGCGATCTTTACCCCGACATCCCCGATCCCGGCTCCGTGCCGTCGTGCGCCGCAGGCGGTGTCCTCGGCGCAATGGTCGGACAGATCGGCTCCATGATGGTCGTCGAAGCTATCAAGGTGCTCACTGGTGTCGGCAAGGTCGCCGTCGGCAAACTCGTGCTTATCGACGCCCTGGAGGCAACCACCCGCCCACTGTCCTTTGCAGCCGACCCGGAGCGCGAACCCGTTTCCGACTTGACCGAAATTGCGCAGGTGTGCGCAGCTTCGTGGACCGAGGATGAGGAGGCCCCGGCGCAGAGCATGCGCAGCATTGGCCCCAACACGGCGCACGAGCTTCTTGCCGAGGGTGTGCCTCTCATCGATGTACGCGAGCCTGAAGAACACGCGGAGGCTGCCATTGCCGGATCTGTGCTTGTGCCACTCGGCAACATTCGCAGCCGTGGGTGGGCTGCGATTCGCGAAGCGTGGGCTGAGCGGAACCTCCAGTCGAACTACCCACGAGTTCTGATTCACTGCCACTCGGGTGCCCGCTCGCAACAGGCAATTGAGCTGTTGGCCAGCGAGATTGAGGCTGATGGCGCCATACCGGAGCTCATCAATCTGGACGGGGGCATTGTGGCCTGGCAGGCTGCGGGGCAGGAGACCGTCGTAAAGCGTGGCGGAACGCACTAATTAGTGGCTACCGCCACGCGCTGTTGAACAGTGTGCCTACGCCTGCGGCTTCAGCGTTGTCGACCACAACTCGGTGCCACGAGTGGTGAGCAGGCGGACGGTCATCTCGCGTGAGTCGCCGTCGATATCGACTTCGCCGAAGTGCTGGAAATCCTGTGTGGGGTCGGCGTTGGCATTGTCTTTACCCGGTGCGTGGACGTACTCCACCTTCGGCCCGAAGGTCGAATCCATTTCGTTGGGGCCGAAAGCGCCCGCGTGGAGAGGACCGGAGACGAATTCCCAGAAGGGTGCGAAGTCGGTGAACTGTGCGCGCTCTGGGCTGTAGTGGTGAGCCGCGGTGTAGTGCACATCGGCGGTGAGCCAGACGACATTTGAAACATCTTTAATGGCGCTGAGCAGGCGGGCGATTTCACGTTCACGTCCTGCAGGTGCACCGGCGGCACCATTGGATACGCTTTCTTGGTCACCATCGTCGCCGTCGGGGACGATGATGCCAAGCGGTAGGTCATTAGCAACAATCTTCCACGTCGCGCGGGAGTCCTTGAGGGAGTCGATTAACCAGTTGGTCTGCTTTTCGCCAAGGATTGGTTCTTCAGTTGTCGAGCGCGGATTATTGGAAGTGTTTTCTCCCTTGTAACTGCGCATATCCAGAATGAATATGTCTAGCAACGGGCCGTAGGAAACCTTGCGGTAGACGCGCCCATCTACAGCCATTTGTTGATCAATTGGCTGCCACTCATGGAAGGCCTGGTAGGCACGCTTGGCCAGGGTGTTGACATCGCGCTCGGTATAGCGATCATCGTCTAGGACTTCGTTGGGGTACCAGTTGTTGACTGTTTCGTGGTCATCCCACTGGACTAGCTGCGGAACCTGCGCATTGAAGGCCAAGTAGTTCTTGTCCATGAGGTTGTAGGAGTACTGGCCCCGGTACTCTTCGAGAGTTTCAGCAACCTTGGATTTGGCCGGAGTGACATGGTTGCGCCACACAGTGCCGTCGGAAAGCGTGACGGATTCATCCAGCGGACCGTCGGCATAGCAGGTATCGCCTGAGTGAATGAATAGGTCTGGATTGCGCTCCATCATGGTGGAAAAGCCGGTGTATCCACCGATTTCGTCGTTAATTCCCCAACCCTGACCTGCGACATCGCCGGACCAGTGCAGGCGGATGTTGGATGCGCGGTTTGGGGCAGTACGGAAGGTGCCGATAACGGGATCAGAGCAGATTCCAGTATCTGCCTCTTCGAGCGTGACACGATAGAAGATTTCCTGCCCCGGTTCGAGACCGACGACACGTAGACGTCCGGTGCCGTCAGTGTCTGGAGTTAACAGAGAGTTACTGCGGAATACCTTGGCATTCTGGAAGCTCTCAGTTGCAGCAGTTTCAACCACCATATGGGCGGGGCGGTCTGAGCGAGCCCAAATCAATGCGCCGTCGCCGCGGATATCGCCACTTGCAACGCCGTGGGTGAGCTGTGGCCGAGAACGCAGTAACCCTGGGGAGGCCAGTGACGGCGAACCCGGTGTAGCTGAAGCCGCAGCTCTAGAGGCATGAGCGAGCGTGACTGAAGTGGCAAGTGCGGTGGATGCGCCTAAACGTAGAGCGCTGCGACGGGAAAGCTGCATGGAGTCGAACGATAGGTTTTCCACTTTGACGTTCAGTTAAACCAGCGTGAACTCGAAGGAAAAAGTCGCAATTACAGAACAAAGGCTTAGTTATTGAGAATGACTGGGCTTCCTTTTGTAACGTAGATAACCGACTTGGGAGGAATGTGTCTTCCGAGCTGTCTTTTCTGAGACAAACAATCTAGAAGTGAAAGGCGCTGACCCCGATAATGGGATCTACACAAACGCCACAAGTAAAAACGCAAGAAAAGAAGTCGGGCGGTTTTCTTAAGAACCTGCCGACCGACCCGTTGATCTTCACGACGGCGATGGGTTTCATTGTCCTCTTTGTGGCAGTGACCATAGCGCTGGGGGATACCGCTCGGGATGCCTACTCGGCCGCTTCCGATTGGGTTACGTCTAACATGGGCTGGCTGTTCATCGGTGGTGTCTCGGCAAGCTTTATCTTCCTCATCGGCTTGTTTGTGTCCCGCTACGGACGCATCCAGCTTGGCGATGATGACGAAGAGCCCGAATACACCATCGCCGAGTGGTTCGGCATGCTCTTCGCCGGTGGTACTGGCTCCATGCTGATGTTCTGGGGCGTGGCTGAACCGCTCAACCACGCTTACAACCCGCCGTTCGGTCAAGAGCCGATGAGCCGCGAAGCTCAGAACACTGCGATGGCATTTACCATCTACCACCTGGGTATTCACATGTGGGTCATCATGGCGCTGCCGGGGCTCGCGCTCGGGTACTTCATTTACAAGCGTCACCTGCCGCCGCGCGTCTCCTCCATCTTCGCGCCGCTGCTCGGTACCCGCATCTACTCATGGCCGGGCAAGCTTATCGACGCCGTCGCCATCATCGGTACCGTCGTCGGTATCGCGGTATCGGTGGGCATGGGTGCGCTGCAGATTAACTCCGGTGCTGCTCGTGTAATCGGTACCCCGGAAAACTCGATGGTGCAGCTCATTCTGATTGCCATCATTATTGTGATTGCCTCGATTTCCGTGGCCCGCGGTCTGGACAAAGGTATTAAGGTGTTGTCCAATGCGAACATTTGGGCCGCCATGGCATTGATGGTTTTCGTGCTGCTCATGGGGCCGACTTTGACGCTGCTGCGCCAGACCGTCGATACGACAGGTGTCTACTTGGATGCGCTGCCTCGCATCATGTTCTGGACTGACTCTTACGACGTCAACCCGAATTGGAAACAGGGCGCCTGGACGGTCTTCTACTGGGCCTGGACAATCTGCTGGTCGCCATTTGTGGGCATGTTCGTCGCCCGTATTTCCCGCGGCCGTACAGTCCGTCAGTTCATTGCCGGTGTGATTGCACTGCCGACAATCGTGTCAATCATGTGGTTCTCTATCTTCGGCCGCGCTGGCTTCGAACTGGAAAATGAGCAGCCCGGTATTCTGACCAAACCAGTTGTCGAGGGCGGAGACCCGTCACCGGCGCTCTTTATCCTCCTGGAGCAGTTCCCGTTGGCAACGCTTGTCAGTGTGTTTGCGCTCTTTGTGATTATGATCTTCTTCGTCACTTCCATCGACTCGGCTTCGATGGTGATGGACATGATGTCTACCGGTGAGGAAAACAAGGCTCCGACCTTCTACCGCGTGCTGTGGGGCGTCATGATTGGTGCAGTGGCAGCTTCTCTGCTGCTGATTTCTGGTGAAACCGCACTGGAAGCGCTGCAATCTGCGGTGATCGTCATCGGTGTACCGTTCTTCTTCCTCCACTTTGTGATGATGTACTCCTTGGTCAAAGGCATGAGTGATGACCACATGGCAGTGCGCAAGCCGGTTACCCGCCAGTGGGAGAAGACCGATACTCCAGAGAAGTTGGAGAAGCACGAAGCCGCACCCGCGCCGGGCTACGACGAAGAGGGCAATGAGCTGCCGCGCTTTGAGTACACCCACGATGAAGAGGGACGTCTGGTTATTCAGTCCGATGTGGTCGTTGAAGGTGAGTTTGAGTCTGGCGAAAAGTCGGAATCGGAGAGCCCAGAGGAGTCGGGGACGAAGTCTGAGTCATAGTAGAGCACGGTCGCAGTAGTGCCCGGCACTTGTGGCCACGCTATTCACCTATCGGTGCGCTGTAGCGTGGCCATCAGTGAGTAGTGCATCGATAAGAGCGAAGGCAAAGGCTGTAGCCAAATAAAAACGCCGCCCAGCGGAAACCTTTAGCAGTTTCCGTGGGCGGCGTCGCTGTGTTCGTCGTAAAGCAAGTGTGGCGTTAAGCCGTGATTAGCTCTACTCGTAGGTGCCTCGGAGGTCCTTGTAGTCCTCATCGTGCCAATCCACGTTGGCCTGGTCCTTGGTGGTGACACCGACGTCAGGCTGATGCGGGACCTTCGCAATGATGTTGCGGCGGGCGCGGCCGGCGCGGAGCTGGCTTTCGATACGCTCGGCAAGGTTGGCCAGGCCGAAGTTGATGGCAATGAGAATGATCGCCACGACGACCAGCGATGGAATCATGGCGCCGTAGTACTCGCCAAGCTGGCGGCCAGAGCGGACAACCTCGACGTAGCCAATCATGTAACCCAGCGCGGAGTCCTTCAGCGCAATGACCATCTGCGAGATAATCGCCGGCAGCATGGCGGCGACTGCCTGCGGCAGCAAAATAGTGACCATCGTCTGGCGGTGGGAGAGACCCAGCGCAATCGCGGCCTCACGCTGGCCCTTCGGCAGCGACTCGATGCCGGAGCGCAGTGTCTCGCCAATGACGGAGCCGTTGTACATGGTCAGGCCAAACACAACGGCGGCAAAGCCGAGGTAGTTCGACGGAAACAGCTGCCAAAGCGCGAACACCGAGTAGGCAAACAGCATGAGCACCAGCACCGGAATGGCGCGGAAGAACTCGACAATCACCGAGCACAGCCAGCGCACCGGTGCGACCGGGCTCAGCCTGCCGACGCCCAGGAGAGCGCCAATAACCAGTGCCAACACAATAGAGACGACAGCCGCGACAATGGTGCTGACCAGACCGGGCAGAATGTATGTGGTCCAGGTTGTGGATTCGAGGAAGAACGACCATTTATTGGCCTCGAACTGGCCCTTGTCGGCCAGCTTCATTCCCACCCAGGCGAGAATCGCAACGGTGATTGCGGCCACGATCCAGGTGAGGGTTCGGTTGAAGCGCTGAGCCTTGGGGCCCGGCGCGTCGTAAAGAACTGTTGCGCGAGTAGCCATTAGCGCTTCACCGCCCATCGCTTGCCAGCCCAGCCGAAGAACAGGCCGGTCGGCAGAGTCAGAATAATAAAGCCGACAGCGATGATGCCGAAGATAATCAGGATATCGCTGGCGTAGTTTTCGGTCATGGTCTTCATCAGCAGCGACGCTTCAGCCACACCGATTACCGAGGCAATCGTGGTGTTCTTGGTCAGCGCGATCAGGGTGTTGCCGAGCGGCACGATAGCGCCACGGAACGCCTGCGGGAAGATGATGTAGCGGAAGCTCTGGCCGAAGCTAAGCCCCAGGGAGCGGGCGGCTTCGGCCTGACCGAACGGCACAGTATTAATACCGGCGCGCAGGGACTCCGCAACGAAGCACGAGGTGTAGGCAACAAACGCCAACACCGCGAGACGGAAGTTCTGCTTGACAATGAAGGAGTCATTCTCCGCAGCCAGCAGCAGCCCCAAGTTGTAGTAGAGACCCATCGAGGCCAGCAGCACAATCAACGTCAGCGGGGTATTGCGGACAATGCTGATGTACCAGGTCGACAGGGTACGTAGGATTCCCACGGGGCTCACGCGCATAGCGGTGAGAAGCGTGCCAAAAATCAGGGAACCAATTGCCGAAGCAATCGTCAGTTTGATGGTTACCCAGAAAGCCGGAAGCAGTTCCGGCCCCATTTCACTCCATAGTTCTGGATTCATTGTTTGCTCGCACCCCTTCCTACTTCTTCTCTACGAACGACAGATCGCCGATTGCCGGCTTGTCGTCGAGCTCGAACTTGTCGCCCAAATGCTTCTTCAGGATCTTCTGAAGCTCACCGGTGTCGTACAGCGACTCCAGCGCCTCATTGATGGCCTCACGGCTGGCATCATCACCCTTGGGCAGGCCGATGCCGTAGTACTCATTGGTCCAGTAGGAACCATCGGGGTTGCGCAGCTCGACCACGCGGAAGTCGTCGCCGAAGCGCTCCTTGTAGCGCTGGGCGAAGCCCGCGAGAATAGTTGCATCGGTAGTCAGGGCATCGACGACACCCTGCTTCACACCTTCCGCGCACGCGGCGTAGGTATCGAACTCCTGCAGCTGCACCTCCGGTAGAGCGTCCTTGACTTTCTGCGCTGGGGTGGAGCCGGATACAGAACACAGGCGAGTGCCCGGGGCGACGTCGTCAAGCCCCTGGATACCCTCGGAACCGCGCACCAACAGTGCCTGGTGCGTGACCAGGTACGGGCCGGCGAAGTCGACGGCAGCCAGGCGGCCAGCGTTGATGGAGTAGGTGGCGGCGATCATGTTGACCTCGCCGTTGTTAATCAGCGTCTCGCGCTGAGCGGACGGGGTCTCGCGCCACTCCATCTCGGGCACATCCCAACCGTTCTTGTTGGCGATGTACTCAATGACGTAGCGGGAAACATCGTTGTCGACGCCCGCGAACTCACGGTCCGGGGTGCGCTCGCCGAGACCCGGCTGGTCAAACTTCGTACCCAGTGTCACGTGCCCGGCTTCGATATCGGCCAGCAGGTTTCGGGGTCCGCTGCTACCGCAGGCCGCGAGGCTCATTGTCGTGGCAACAGCTACGACAGCCGCCGCAACTCGCTTGCCGACGACACCTCGGCGGCCCTGGTTGCGACTGCGTCCCCGGCCTCCTCGTAATAGTGAAAGCTTCATGGTGACCAGCCCCGCCTAGTGTCCGACGATCTTGGCCAAGAAGTCCTTGGCACGATCGCTCTGCGGGTTGGTGAAGAAGGTCTCCGGGTCGGTGTCTTCGACAATCGCACCGTCGGCCATGAACAGGATGCGGTCGGCCACGCGGCGGGCGAAGCTCATCTCGTGGGTGACGCAAACCATGGTCATGCCGCCCTTGGCCAGGTCGGTCATGACATCGAGGACCTCGTTGATCATTTCCGGGTCGAGCGCGGAGGTGGGCTCGTCGAAAAGCATGACCTTCGGGTCCATGGCCAGGGCGCGTGCGATGGCGACGCGCTGCTGCTGACCGCCGGAGAGCTGCGCCGGGTACTTGTCAGCCTGTTCCGCAATGCCGACACGGGCGAGCAGCTTGTCCGCACGCTCGCGGGCCTCGGCTTTGGAGATCTTGCGGACCTTCAGTGGGGCCAACGTGACATTGTCGCGAATGGTCATGTGGCTGAAGAGGTTGAACTGCTGGAAGACCATGCCGACCTCAGCGCGCAGGCGGGTGAGTTCCTTACCTTCTTCGGGAAGGAGCTTGCCGTTGATGCGAATTTCGCCGCTGTCGATGGTTTCCAGGCGGTTGATGGTTCGGCACAGTGTGGATTTACCAGAGCCGGAGGGGCCGAGGATAACTACGACCTGGCCAGCTGGGATTTCCAGGTTGATGTCGCGCAAAGCGTGGTAATCGCCGTAGTGCTTGTTCACCTCGGCAATCGAAATCATGCTCTGTGGTGTGGATGATTCAGTCATGGGGGAAAGTATAGGTGACTCACGACACATAACTGCTATCGGTGTTCCTTGTCCGATATTCACCTGTAAAAAGTGACTGCACACCAATTAGTTCTAAAGATCCACGCGATGGCGCCTCGCAACAGGCTTGCGGCCATGCACGAACCAGTAGAAGACGGCCGCGAGAACCACCACGACCGCCAGGCCTGCGTACATCTTGTCGAAGCCCATAGTGGCGGCTACCGAACCAAGCACGATTGGGCCGAGGCCGATGCCCGCGTCGACAAGCAAGAGCAGCGTCGAGATGCCCGTGCCCAACTTGTGTGCCGGGGCCAGGTGCACAGAGATGGTCTGGCAGGCCGGCATCAGCGTGCCGTAGCCCAGGCCGCAGAGCGCACCGGCGGCGATAACGTGCCAGTCAGCGGTTGCGAAAGCCAGAACAAGCAGTGAGATGGTGAAGCACACCAGGCCGATGGCGATGACGGGGTTGTCGCCGCGGCGATCCTGCAGGCGTCCCAGTGAGAAACGTGCCGCCATCATCGCCACCGCATAGGCGATGAAGAAGAAGCTGGCGCCTCTAGCCAGGCCGCTCAGCTGCGAGTATCGGTTCAGGAATGTAATCACGCCCGCATACGCCAGGCCGATGAGCAGCATGAACAGGCCAATCGGCACCACTCTCGGCGTCATGATGTCATCGAAGGAAAATGTGCGCTTCGTCTCGCTTGCCGACGAATCCTCGGTGGCCTCGTCCTTGGTTGCCGCAGTGGTGGGCTCGTTGTGTTGTGGCAGAAAGAGTGCCAGCACCAGTCCGACAATGGACAGGCCGAGGGCTGTGGCAAAGAGGACGCTGTAGCCGACCGAACCAATAAGGGCCAGGCCGAGAGCTGGGCCAATCGCTGTGGCCAGGGTGGTGCCGAGCGAGATATAGCCAGTACCCTCTGCGCGGCGCGAAGCCGGAATAGCGGTCTGGGCGGCGGCCATCACGGCGGTGGAGGCGAATGCGTAGGTCAGGCCGTGGATGATGCGGATTGCAATCAAGACCGGCAGGGATGCGGCCCACATGTAGGCGGCGCAGGCCGCCACGATGACAGCGAGCGAGCCAAGCATGATTCTGCGACCACCGAAGGTGTCCACCAAGTAGCCGGAAAAGAGACGAGCGATGGTGGCACCGACCACGAAAGAACTGGCGGCGAAGCCACCGGCGGCATCGGAGGCGGAGAAGCGCTGGACGGCGTAGAGCGCCATGACTGTGATTGAAAGGTAGAACACCAGGTACATGCTGAAGTTAATCAGCCAGCTGATGATGAACGCGGGGGAGAAGAGCTTGTCCTGCCCGTGCTGCTCGGCCTGCTCGTTCTGTTTGTGCCTGTTCTGTGTGGTCGTATGCGTTGTCATGCTGAAGGTACGGTCTCTTTTCCCGTTTGAAAACGATCGTGGAATTGGTTCTTTGGCAAAACTGCTTTCCGGTATTTGTATCGTGCAAAAATGCAGTTAGGGCTCGAATTATAACAATTGGTTTGTATGATGCAAATGTGCTTTTTCGGCCTTAACCCCATCCGTGGCGCGCTAGAATAGGGGCTGTTCAGCAAACAGATACATCCCGCAGGCCCATTAAAGGGCCGACATAAAGGCGACAAGAGGATTGACTGCCACCGTGCGAAACGACGACCTGGCCGCGCTCGTTTACGAGAACATGCTGCTATCCCGGGTGAGCTCCAGCGGCTACCGACCACATCGTAAGGACATCCTGTTGGATCGCTCCGCCGCAGCACTGCTGGCTAGGCTGGAAGCACAGCCGGATATGACAGTCGCCGAGCTCTCCGATGCACTAGGGCTGGACATTTCTACAGTGCATCGCCAGCTGGCCGCCGCCATGCGGCAGGGATATATCGCGAAGAGGTCCGCGCCGTCGTCAAGCGCGAAGGTGCATAGCGCGACCGACAAGGGGCTAGAGCTGCTGCACCGGGAGATTGAGGCGCGTAAGAATACCGTCGATGACATTACGCATGACTGGGAAGACTCGGAGCTCGCGGAGTTCGTGCGATTGATGCGCAAATTCAACGAGGGCGTGGAAGAAATGCGTGGTCATCCATGGCCTAGATAACCGCGGATGCAGTGGTCATGGAATACTTGAGGGCGTGGCTGAGAAAAAGAAGATCGCAAACGTCCTTGCTAACCGATACGCCTCTGCGACTCTGGCTGAGTTGTGGAGCCCTGAGTACAAGATCATCCTCGAGCGCAAGCTCTGGATTGCCGTTCTGAAGGCTCAGGTCGCTCGCGGAATTGAGGTGCCGGAGGGCACTATCGAGGCGTATGAGAAGGTCATCGACCAGGTTGACCTCGACTCCATTGCCGCCCGTGAGCGTATTACTCGCCACGATGTGAAGGCTCGCATTGAAGAGTTCTGCGACCTGGCTGGCACCGAGCACATTCACAAGGGTATGACCTCGCGTGACCTGACCGAAAACGTTGAGCAGCTGCAGGTTCTGCAGTCGCTGAAGGTCGTGCGCGACAAGGCCGTTGCCGTTGCCGCCCGCACTGCGGAAAAGGCCTCCGAGTACCAGTCGCTGGTGATGGCAGGTCGCTCCCACAACGTCGCCGCACAGGCAACAACCCTGGGTAAGCGCTTCGCCTCTGCTGCGGACGAGATGCTGCTGGGCATCGAGCGCGTAGAAGACCTGATTTCCCGCTACCCACTGCGTGGCATCAAGGGCCCGATGGGTACCGCCCAGGACATGCTGGATCTGCTTGACGGTGATGAGTCCGCACTGGCCTCCCTGGAAAACGAAATCGCTGAAGGCCTCGGCTTCGACCGCGTCTTTGACTCCGTTGGTCAGGTCTACCCGCGCACCCTCGACTTCGACGCTCTGTCCGCACTGGTCGAGCTGGGCGCAGGCCCGGCGTCGCTGGCCACCACCATCCGCCTGATGGCCGGTAATGAGACCGTCACCGAGGGCTTCAAGGAAGGCCAGGTCGGCTCATCCGCCATGCCGCACAAGATGAACGCCCGCTCCTGTGAGCGCGTCCACGGTTTCCAGGTCATCCTGCGTGGTTACATGACCATGCTCTCCGAATACGCCGGTACTCAGTGGAACGAAGGCGACGTTTCCTGCTCCGTGGTTCGCCGCGTTGCACTGCCGGATGCTTTCTTCGCCATGGACGGCATGTTCGAAACCTTCCTCACCGTCCTGTCCGAGTTCGGTGCATTCCCGGCCATGATCGACCGTGAGCTGGAGCGCTACCTGCCGTTCCTGGCTTCCACCAAGATCCTCATGGCAGCCGTTCGCGCTGGTATGGGCCGCGAGGAAGCCCACGAGATCATCAAGGAGCACGCCGTCGCCACCGCACTGGATATGCGCGAAAAGGGTGCTGAGCAGAATCTCACTGAACGTCTCGCTGCAGATGAGCGTTTCCCGCTGGATGCCGCAGGGCTTGCCGACGCTCTGGCGAACCGCCATGCGTTCATCGGTGCCGCGGAATCCCAGGTTGACCGCGTAGTTGCACGTGTGCAGGCTGTCGTGGACAAGTACCCAGAGGCCGCGGCCTACAAGCCGGGCGAGATTCTGTAGCTTCGCGAGCGTCACGCGCGAAACACGTAAACGAAAAAACGTAAAGACGTAAGGTCCCTTGAAAAACTCTGTCACGTTGGTGGCAGAGTTTTTCTTTGTTTGTTGACGAAAGCACCAGTGAGCAGCCAAGTTCCTCGGTACGATGAGCGATAAGCATCGAAACCTCTACTCGAAAGGTGCCCGACGTGACATCGGCTGTTAGGACTTCGCTTTCTCGCCCAGGTGCCACATTGAATGTGCAGCGCTGGGTTCCAGAAAATGACAAGGGCGCGCCCATTACTCCTAAGGGAGTGGTGCAGATTGTCCACGGCATGGTCGAGTACGCCAACCGCTACGCCAAGTTCGCCGAGTACCTCGTATCCCAGGGTTATGCCGTCGTCGCGCACGACCATCGCGGCCACGGTATGACCAAGACGGATGCTGGCATCCCGGGCTTCTTCGCTGACTACGGTGGCTGGAACCTGATTCTCGAAGACCTCCACGCGGTGCGCCAGTACGTTGATGCAGAATTCCCAGGTAGCAAGCACTATATTCTCGGCCACTCCATGGGGTCGCTTCTGACTCGTAACTACATCGCCAAGTACGGCGAGGGGCTCACCGGTGTCATTATCATGGGCACTGTGTCGTGGCCAGGGGCTAAGGGCGACGCGGGAATGAAGGTGGCAAACCTGCTGGCTAAGATTCGTCCTACCGCGCCGGGCAAGCTGCTCAACACTCTCACCTTTGCTGATTACAACAAGGACTTTGAGCGCCGCACTAAGTTTGATTGGCTCACCCGCGACCACAAGATTGTCGATGCTTATATTGCGGACGACAAGTGTGGTTTCGTTCCCACCAATGCCTTTTTCCGCGACCTTCTCGTCGGCACGCACTACGCGAACTCGCCTGAAGCCTATGAGAAAGCGCCTGATGAGCTGCCGCTTTTCGTGGTTTCCGGTGCCGTTGATCCGGCGGGTGGCGCTGCCTGTGTGACTGAGGTCGTGGGCAAATACCTGAACGCGGGCAAGAAGGACGTGCGCTTTAAGGTCTATCCGGATGGTCGCCATGAGATTCTCAACGAGTTGAATAAGGAAGAGGTCTACTCCGACATTGTGGCGTGGTTGGAGTCCCGCTAGGGGGAGCTGGTTAATAGACAAAAAGTATGCCCGTTCGGCGGGTCGACCGGTGGGCATCTTTTGCTACTTATCCCAATGCGAGTTACTGACTGCGTTTATGTCAGCGGCGGCAGGGCGATGCAAGTTACTGACTGCGTTTATGACAAAAATGGCC
>NZ_KV836144.1:0-48553 GCF_001838255.1 Corynebacterium sp. HMSC073B01
AAGTGGTGATGCATTCACCGCCTGAACCTACCGGGCCATTTTTGTCATAAACGCAGTCACTAACTCGCGTTGGCACGCGGTCGCTAGCCATAAACGCAGGCAGTAACTCACGCAGTCACTAACTCGCGTTGGGTCGGTACCGCCAACCTGCGGAAGCCAAAAAGTAGCCCCGAGGGGGATTACCCTCGGGGCTACTGTGATGAGCTGGCTAGCTCGAAAGTCTTAAATCAGACCCTGCAGCTTCGACAGGTCGAACGGAATGGCTGCGACCAGTTCCTGCGGGAGCTCAACCTCGCCGGTCAGTGCACGGAACTCAGCGATGAGTGCCTGAGCGTCGGACAGGCTGTCGACGTTGGACAGGCGGTCAGCGAACTGCTGGACCAGGTCAGTCTTGGAGTCGGAAGCAGCAGCTGCCGGAGCGGCCTGTGCGCGAACAGGAGCGGAGCCCTGGCTCGGGTGCGGACGATCGGTCGGGCCGGAGGAGAGACCCAGGCTTGCGGAGCAAGCCGGCCATGCGCCCCAACCCTGCTGAGCCAGGACCTTCTCAGCAACGTAAATCTGCTGCTCGCGGGAAGCCTGATCAGCGGTCGAAGCGAACTCGTTACCACCGAAAGCGTTCCAGGTGCTTGCGGAGAACTGCAGACCGCCGTAGTAGCCGTTTCCGGTGTTGATGTGCCAGTTGCCGCCGGACTCACACTGTGCCAGGCGGTCCCAGTCGGAGTCCGGAGCTGCAGAAGCGGTCGGTGCGAAGATAGCGGCACCGGCACCGAGGATTGCGCCGGTCAGTGCAACCTTTGCCGAAGTGGAAGCGAAGGTGTTGGTCTTAGCTGCGTGGCGAGCCATATGAAAATTTCCTTTTCGTCGATTTTCTTTGTGGCGCCAGTGGGGCTAATGCAACCCCATCTCACTCTTATGGAAAGTTCTTCACGTTATTGATAACGGGCCGATGTCATCGCACTGGAGTGAGATGAAGGCGATCTATGCGACTTCGTCCGTTAAACGCGTCGATTGCACACCGTAGCGGTTGATAACGAAATAGTCACGCGAATCGCCGGATTCTTAATTTTGAGCGCAGGTGGGAAATATGCATAAAAGTAGGTGAAACTGCAGGTAAGAGACGTGACTGTTATTGGTGTTGTGTAAGTTAAAACTTCAAAATGTGATAAAGCTCACGTTATCGTCTTGTTATTTTTCCGGTTTTGGCGCGCCGCATGCACTGAGAAGGATGGCCATAAGAGATAGCCATAAAGAACCAACGCTGGCAGTTAGTTGCCGTCTCGGTGTGTCAATCCGCGAGCGTGCTCGCTTCACTCAAATCCGTCTTCCCTTTATGTCTCCATCTATGGGTATAATTGAGTTCTTTAGGTAATCGGAGGTGACGTGCACATGCACGCCGCTACCGCTGCCGCCACTTCGCACTAGTAAGCAGTAATAAATAATGTGTTCCCCGTTGGAGTGCGTCCTGTTTTGGTCGCACCTTAATTAAAGGAACACCATTAAGACAGCGCCCGGCCCGGCATATCCTCGCGATCCTGTCTGGCCAGGCTCGCCGCGAGCGAGCCTCTAACTCTGGCCGTTTGTGCGTGCGAGGACGGTGGCAAATGCGGAAGAATTGCATCTCCGATCCGAAGACCCCGAAGGGCAGTCACCGCTGCACAAGGGGGAACGAGGTTGAGTGCCCCCAGTCACAGGGCACGGGAAGGTTAGGTGGAAAGTGCCCATCGGTAAGGTCAGGTGGTACGACAAGGATCGCGGTTTTGGCTTCGTTTCGAATCCGGACGGTGAAGATGTCTACATCGGCAAGAACGTGCTGCCGAAAGGTGTGGAAGAACTCGTAACTGGTCAGCGCCTGGAGTACGACTACGCTGACGGCCGCCCAGGCCCGCAGGCTCTCCGGATCAAGGTGCTCGACGAGGGACCGCGCGGTGCCCGTCACCGCCGTGGCGGGGCAGGTGGGGGCGCAGGAGCCCGTCGTCAAGCAAAGAAGCACAGCCCCAGCGATCTCAACGGCATGATTTCGGACATGATTTCCATGCTGGAGTCGACGGTGCAGCGTGACCTGCGCGCCGGGCGTTACCCGGAGCGTAAGGACGGCCACCAGATGGCTGAAGTCCTGCGTGCGGTCGCGCGCGAGCTGGACTCGTAAGTCGGTAGAAGATGTGAAAAACGCCCGCTCACGAAGGTGGATAACCTCAGTGAGCGGGCGTTTTGCTGTGCTTTACGACTGTTCGTTGACGATCGACCAAGTAATACCGTAGGTGGTCTCTTCACCCTCGGAGTTCTTTCCGATGAGCGCGGTGGAAACCTCCACGACCCCGAGTGGGGTGCGTTTGCCGGCAACAGCTGCGGAGCCGGCGATGGTCTCGGTCGTGGCTTCGCCCGGATCCTTGCGAGAGGTGGAGTTGACCGCATCGTCGGAGAAGAAACGCTGCAGAGTCCAAGAGTTAGAGCCAACAGTGGAGCCGACGTTAACCTCAGCTGTCTCCTGCTCGCCCAGAGAAATCTTGGCGGCGTTGGCCTCAGTCGTGGTGCAGGCATTCTTCTCAAAGAGGTCGCAGACACGGTAGGGAAGAACCTCTGTGGTTTCGCCGTCCTGAATGACCTCGATGGACAGCGCGTGCGGGTCGTCGATTGCCTGGTTGGTCCACTTATTGACAGCAAGGACAATGCCGGTGACGACAAGACCCACCACGACAATAGCGCCGACAACCATGAACGCCTTACTATTCTGTTGCCAGCGGCGCCTACTCGATCCCATCAACTCTCACTTCCCGACATTCGTAACGGAATTGAAGCTACGTTCAGTCACACTAGCCGTTTTCGGGCCAGATACTGCTATTCACTCACGGTAACACGGTAGGCCGTGGGCCATTTCTTCCCTGTGAGCAGGAACTGGCGGGGGCCATTGGGGGAGGTAGAGGAAGAATCCGGCATTAGAGCAATGCCGTTGAGCACATCAATACTGTTTTGCTCTGCTGGGGAGAGCTGCGCGTACAAGTCGCGGAAGAGTTCGGTGGCATCGACGATGCCTGTGACCTTTCCGTCTTCCGGGTTGATGCGGTAGATGAATGGACTCTGCCAGACGTTGGCCCAAATCTCGCGGTGCGATTGCGGGGAGTTTGGTCCGTCCGCGTTGCTCTGGTTGTTTGAATCGCTCGTGTCCGCTGGTACTTCGTCCGGCACTTCGTCCAGAGCTGCGTCGCCGTTGACAGTGACGCACTCGAGTTCGTTGAGCCACGTTGTCTCTGTACCTGCTGCAGTGACCGCCAGTTGACGCTGGGAAGAGAGGTCATCGGGGGCGCGGAAAGTGAGGGTGCCACTGCCGTCGGAGGTCACGATGGTGTCATCGAAGGAGCACGCGCCCCAGCCCTCGGTGTCGAAGGGAACCTCGCGACGCTGCTTGAGAGTAGCCGCGTCGCGTTCAATGGCGCGTCCTTCCTTCCACGTCAGCTGCCACACGGTATCTCCATGACGGGTAATCCCCTCGCCGAAGAGTTCAGGCTGTAAATCTTCCACGTTGATCGGCTCGGCTGCAGAGTTGTCGAGCCACTGCGGTAATCGGTAAATCTGGGACTCACCGTAGAGGCCGGTGCCCATCAACAAAGAACCATCGGGTTCGAACTCAAGGCCCTGGACAAAAGGCGCAGCGACATTCTTCTCCGTGGGAAGTGGTGGAGCCAAGACAGGATAGGACTGCTCGATGGCCAGTTTCAGTGTCGGAACGTCACCGAGCCCCGGCACCTTATCGGCACCGACCAGCTCGGAGGGATTAACCGATGCCGAAGTCGACCTTGGGGCGGTGCCGGAGTTCGAGTCCGCACTAGCTCCACTAGAAGGGGCCTCGCCTGAGGGATCGCCACCTGAACCAGTTTCAGCCGCACAGCCGGCCAATAGGGCGGCAGTTGCCACGGAGAGGATGGCAGCTCGGACCGTCGTAAAGCGTGATGAGTGGAAAGGGCGGGCGAGTTTTGCATCGCCCGACGGGAATCTGTCCATAGCTTCACTCTAGGATAGGAAACGTGACTGAAAATCGACGACGTTCCCGAAACAGCCGCCGACGGGGGAAGGTGATGAATCACCAGGCGGTCGACACTGCCCGTACCGCGATTGAAGAGCTCGGGGAGGGGCCTGCCGGCGCGCACACCGGTGTAAGTGTCGTAGGCGAGGGCGTTGCGGTGCATCGTTTTGCGGCTGACCTGCCCGGATACAGGGGCTGGGAGTGGCATGTGGTGGTCGCGTGCGCGCCGGGCACTCAACAGGCGACGGTCAGTGAAGTGGCTCTTGTCCCTGGCGAAACCGCGCTGCAGGCGCCTGAATGGGTGCCCTACGAGGAGCGGCTGCGCCCCGGTGACCTCGGTCCACGCGATTTGTTGCCGGCTGCGGTGGGAGATGAGCGACTCGACGGCGATGACTTGCAGACCCGCACCTTGTCGGCGCGTGGTGTGGAAGACACCGAGCAGCGTTGGGAAGAGGGCGATACCGGCCCCGAGAGTGACTTTGCTCGGGAAGCATTGCACCGTTGCCGAACCTGCGCCTTTATGGTCCCGCTGACCGGGCCGCTCGGTAAGAACTGGGGCGTGTGCGTTAACGAATGGACATTCGATGCCACGGCCGTAAGCTTTGACCACGGCTGCGGTGCTCACTCAGCTATCCCGGAAGTAACGGGGCAGGGTGCACCGGTGGCGGAACCCTACCAGGATTCCCACCTGTAGCTTTCCACCTAGGCAAACGCGATGACGAAGAAGGTGCAGTTTCGACGCCACCGTGGCCCCAGAGACTGCACCGTTACGGTTTTCGGCACAAAAATTCCGCTCTGACACGGATAAACACGTGACACGGATAGTAAAGAGACTCTAGAGAGGCATAAAAAATGGACAAAGGTACGTCCACCTCTGCAACATCCTCAGATGAGGCGAAGGACTCCAAGCCTGCACGGAAGGGGAGCCATCTTTCGGCAGTGGACCGCTATTTTCACATCACGGAGCGCGGTTCGACGACCGTGACCGAGATTCGCGGTGGCGTAGTGACCTTCTTCGCGATGGCCTACATCATTCTGCTCAACCCGCTGATCCTCGGCAATATCGAGGATGTCAACGGCAATAGCCTGGGGATACCACAGGTCGCCGCTGTCACCGCGCTCGCCGCGGGTGTCATGACCATTACTTTTGGTCTCTTTGCCAAGTACCCCTTCGGCATTGCGACGGGCCTGGGCATCAACACCCTGGTTGCCGTGACATTCGTTGCTAACGAGGGGCTGGCCTGGGAAGAAGCGATGGGCCTGGTCGTGCTGGACGGCGTGATTATCGTGCTGCTGGCGCTGACCGGATTCCGCACAGCTGTCTTCCACGCGATTCCGTCCGATATGAAGGCCGCGATGAGTGTGGGTATCGGCCTATTCATTGCCATGATTGGTCTGGTCGACGGTGGCCTGGTTCGCCGTATTCCCGATGCCGCTGACACGACTGTTCCGGTGCAGCTCGGCATCAATGGTCAGATTGCCTCGTGGCCGACCGCCGTGTTCGTCCTCGGGCTGATTATCTGCGGCATCATGGTTGTCCGCAATATTCCAGGTGGCCTGTTCATCGGCATCGTGCTGAATACCATCATTGCGCTCGCAGTCGAGGCCTTGACGGATGCGGGCCCCTCCTTCGCTGATGGCAAGCCAGTGCCGACCGGTTGGAATCTTGCGGTACCGACTCTGCCGGACCGCGTAGGCGGCATGCCGGACTTGTCCCTCGTTGGAGCTGTGGATCTTTTCGGATCCTTTGCCCGCGTCGGTGCCCTCAGCGCCACCATGCTGCTGTTTACCTTGGTCCTGGCGAACTTCTTCGATGCCATGGGCACGATGACTGGTCTGGGCAAGCAGGCCGCACTTGTCGATGAAGACGGTGTGCTGCCGGACATGAAGCGCGCACTGGTTGTCGAAGGCACCGGTGCCATTGTCGGTGGTGCAGTCAGCTCCTCGTCGAACACCGTCTTTGTGGACTCCGCAGCGGGCATCGCCGATGGTGCACGCACTGGCCTTGCCAACATTGTCACCGGCATCCTCTTTCTGGCAGCGATGTTTTTCACCCCGCTCTATGAAATCGTGCCCATCGAGGCTGCCGCGCCAGTGCTGGTCATCGTCGGTGCCATGATGATCGGGCAGATTACCGAGATTGATTTCACCCGTTTCGACATCGCACTGCCGGCATTTTTGACTATTGTCACCATGCCGTTTACCTACTCGATTGCAAATGGTATCGGCATCGGTTTCATCACCTTTGCTGCGATGGCTATCTTCTCGGGTCGTGCCAAGTCCGTACATCCGCTGATGTGGATTGTCTCCGGCCTGTTCATCATCTACTTCGCCGCCGATCCGTTCACCGCTCTGCTGGGCGGCTAAAGAGTTTCCATGAGTACCAACGCATCCCTCGAACGCTTTGCGCCCATCGTCGTCGACGATCCCGCCGACAGCCGTCTCGATGACATCCGCAACCTCAACAAGTCCGATTCCCGCCCCGATTTGCCCGGTGGGAAGGGGCTGGTCATCGCCGAAGGCACGCTCATTGTGCCGCGGTTAGTGCGCTCACGCTTTCCGCTCCGCGCAGTCTTTGGTACTCGCCAGAAGCTCGCATCGCTTGCCGACGGACTGACCGCGAGCGAGGCCGCTATTGCGGAAACGGTGCCCTGGTTTGAACTCGACCGCGAGGTTCTGGCCGCAGCGGCCGGATTTGATCTTCACCGCGGCCTTCTGGCCACCGCTGACCGCGCGCCGGAGCTATCGGTGGACCAAGTTCTGAGCGGAGCCACCACCTTGGCCGTGATGGAGGGAGTCGGTGACCACGAGAACATCGGAGCCCTGTTCCGTAACGCGGCGGGCATGGGCGTGGATGGGGTCGTCTTCGGCGCGGCCTGCGCCGATCCGCTGTATCGCCGCAGCGTGCGCGTTTCCATGGGGCATGTGCTGACAGTCCCATTTGCGACTCTGCCCGGTACTACGACCACCTGGCAGCGAAGCCTGGACCAGCTCAAAGAGCAGGGCTTCCGCGTGGTGTCGATGACCCCTGCGGGCACGGTGGACCTGTGGGATGCCATGGACACGGACAAGGTCGCGATTCTCGTTGGCGCTGAGGGGCAGGGGCTTACCGAGCACGCGATGGCAGCCACCGATGTGCGTGCTCGCATTCCCATGTCACCGGGAACTGACAGCCTGAATGTGGCTACCTCCGCGGCGATCGCGTTCTACGAGCGACTGCGCGTTCAGTCGCAGCGCGCAGGGCGGTAGAAACTATTTCCCGAACTTGCCTCGCGCCCGCTGCCAGGTGCGGCCAGCGAAGTTCTTGGCCTTAGCCCCAAAGCGACTGAGCTCCTCCAGAAAGTCTCGGTTCGGCTCTGCGTTGTGAACTTCGTAGTCGTCGTAGGCGCGGTCAAGCTCTGCGCCAGACTCGGACGAACCCGGCTCACCCATTAGCCCGCGTGGACTACGAGACGTCGAATACGAAGCCCCGGGAGCCGCACGACGGCCATCCACCGCAAAACCACTAACAGGGATATCGGTAGCGGGCGAATGCGGGTCGAATCCGAGCCAGTCGGTGATGACGGCGTCGGCAAGCTCTGCCGGAACGAACGGCAAACCGACCCCCTCGCGTGGACGTGAACCCGTACCTTCGAAAGCATCGGGCAGCGGGCGGTGCTTGCCCGCCCAGAAGCTGCCCTCTGCGGGGCAGGGAAGACCGATGTCTTCCAGTGTGCGGTAGCGAGTAGCGGAGAAAGCACGCTTGAGCTCACCATCGTGCCAATGCGCAAAGGCACCGAAGCCCGTGGATTTATTCGACACACTCGCGTAGACGTCCGTGGCGGCAATCTCCTGGCGCAGACGAGGCGACAGCTTGGACAGCTGCGAGACATCATCGAGAACCGTCTGCAGTACGGCAACGCCCTCAAATCCACCGATGTAGTATTCACCGTCACCGGTTTCCGCCGAGCGGTTGAGCGGGAAATCACCAATCGGTGTTACCGGCAACGTCGAGTCATAGAGAGCTAGGAAACGACGCCCGAAACCGCGGTCATGCTGAACACCTGTCTCCAGGGTCGCAGCAGGGTCATTGGTGCTGATAAACCAAATCGTGACTACACCGCGGCGAATCGCGGAGAATTCGAAATCAGAAGCGTTGCCACTGTTCATGGAGCTCATTGTCGAGGGAAACTCCTACTTCTTCGGGCCGTTCGGACGTACGCCGAGTAGCACATCCTCCCACGACGGCATGACAGTCTTCTTCTTGCGCTTCGGCTGCTCCGCGTCCGGGTGCTGCAAGAACTCCGCCTCGTCAACATCGTCGTCGACGTCGCTTTGCGACGGAACATCCTGCTCCCCGTGGCCTCGCTGCGGCTCCGCCGAAGACTGCCATGCGGCTGGCATCTCAGAGGTATCCGCGGTATCAGCAGCTCGATTGGCCTGCGGAGCCAAGTCTCGGTTGCGGCGGGCAAAGTCGGGGTCAATCAGCTCTGCTGCCAGCTCATTGCGAGCAATGGTGAGTGCGGAAAGTCCCTCCGCCTGGTAACTCCACTCAGCTACGTTGGTGGTGTGGCCGACATTCCAAGTAACCGTCACAATCCACTGTCCACTCGGGTCGCGGTAGGCATCCCACGAGGCATCGGCGAGTTCCTGGCCACGAGCGGCAAAAGCGGTGGCGAGAATCTCCCACAGGGACAACTTGGCCGGGCCATCAATGCGACGTGGCTTCGACTGCTTGCCGAGCTCCGCAATACGTGCGCGCTCTGCAAGCACCGGGTAGGCGAAGGACTCAATCTTGCGCGGCTGCATGCCGCTGTACTCAATGAGCTCCTCCACCGTCTGACCGCTGCGAATGCGGTCCTGAATTTCGCGCGGCGACAAAACTACGCGAGGCTCTTCCAGAACAGGCTTCGGCGCCGTTGGAGTCTTCTTCGGTGCCCCGCCTGCCGTAGCGGAGTTGCCGGCCGCCTCGCTGCCTTCGGCCGCGTCGCCGCTTGCGGTGGTGGCTTCCGCTGTGCTGCCACTAGTGGAACTTCCGTCGGTGGAGCCCCTCTCTGCGGTAGCACTCTCCCCAGAGCTACCGCTGGCAGTGGCGGTGGCGGCGCTGGATCCGTCGGCAAGCGATGCGGAATCAGCTGCAGCAGGGGAACCGGCGGCATCGGCGAGCTCGAAGTGCTCGACCAGGAAAGTGCGCAGGTTCTCGTCGAGAGGCAGCGTGAAGCGAAGTCCCTCCTGCCGTTCCTGCTCGGTGATATCGGCGGGAACGAGAATCAGTGAATCGGTCACATCGCCGTCCAGAACGGGCTTCAGCTCCCTCATGCGAGAACCTCCTTGTTGGTCGACGTTATAAGTAATGCTCACTAATCATGGTAAACGACAAAACTCCCGCGTCACGGACAAATGGGGCAATGCCCTTGCGCGTGGCGCGGGAGTTATGCGGCTGAGGCCGGTATTTGGCTGTTACTTTGCAGCGTAGCCGTTGTCCAGAACCCAGTCGATAGCGCCAGTCAGACGACGGATGTCCTCCGGGTCGATGGCCGGGAACATACCGATGCGCAGCTGGTTGCGGCCCAGCTTGCGGTACGGCTCGATGTCGAGGATGCCGTTGGCGCGCAGAACCTTGGCAATCTGTGCGGCGTCGATGTTGTCCTCGAAGTCGATGGTGCCGACGACCAGCGAGCGCTTTGCAGCATCGGTGACGAACGGAGTTGCCTCCGCGCGGTTCTCAGCCCAGTTGTAGAGGTGGGAGGAGGACTCGGTGGTGCGGGCAACCATGCCGTCGAGGCCGCCGTTGGCGTTCATCCACTTGACCTGATCAGCCAGCATCAGCAAAGTGCCGACGGCCGGGGTGTTGTAGGTCTGGTTCTTGCGGGAGTTATCAACGGCAGTCTGCAGGTTCAGGAAAGCCGGGATGAAGCGGTCGGAAGAATTGATCTTCTCAATACGATCGATGGCAGCCGGGGACATTGCAGCCAACCAGATGCCGCCGTCAGAAGCGAAGCACTTCTGCGGGGAGAAGTAGTAGACGTCAGCCTGGGACATGTCGACCGGGAGGCCGCCGGCACCGGAGGTGGCATCGATAGCCACGAGCTGGCCCTCGGAGCCTGCCGGGCGGGTGACCGGAACCATGGTGCCGGTGGAGGTCTCGTTGTGAGCCCAACCAATAAGGTCAACGCCCTCTTCGCCAGCGACAACCTCAGGTGCGGAACCCGGCTCTGCTTCGATGATCTGCGGAGCGTCGAGCCACGGAGCCATCTTGGAGGCCTTGGCAAACTTGGAGGAGAACTCACCGTAAGTCAGGTGAGCGGACTTCTTCTCGATGAGCCCAAAGGTGGCAGCATCCCAGAAAGCGGTTGCGCCGCCGAGGGACAGGACAATCTCGTAGCCTTCCGGAAGCTGGAAGAGCTCAGCCAGACCCTCGCGAACCTCACCAACAACGTTCTTCACTGCCGGCTGACGGTGGGAGGTACCCATGATAGAGGTACCGCCGTCAACGATTGCCTGAATCTGCGCCGGGCGAACCTTCGACGGGCCGCAGCCAAAGCGGCCGTCGCCGGGCTGGAACTCTTCAGGGAGGACTGGGAATTGATCGCTCATATGAGGCGCAACCTTTCAAAGTGCATTCAAAGTGAAGCTTGATATACAGCCGTTGTCTTCAAACTCTAGCGGTAATCGGGGGTACTTATAGCAAAAGGGTGGGGTTCAATTGCCCCCGCTTCCGTACTTTGCATAACAAAACAGGGTGGATTGGCGTATTTGCAAAGTTTGCGAAGAATTTTTTCCAGTTTTGTTGGCGCTGAAAACTTGGCGGTGTGGAGCCTCGGGCGGGCGGCGAGGGGTGAATTATTGTGGATTTAGTCGATGTGTTTTCGGGCGTCGGCTCGATGGCTTTTGAACTTTTAAAGACATTGGCTGTTGAATGTGCTCCTGGCCTCCTGATTAGTAAATGAGCAGTGACAACGTAATAAACCCGTTTTTCCATTTGCATTTCGGGGTAAAGAGGGGTCAAGATTGGGTAAGCCCAGGCTGCCCGAATGGGGTAGAGGGTGTTGCGCTGCTCACACTCTTTGATATTGTGTGTTCTAATCCACTGCAGGTGTCGGCTCTTTATGGTTACGACACGGTCGATGTGAACTAAGCAAACTTTTTTCACTGGGCAAGATGCAATGGAACGCAAATGTCGCGCATAATTGAATCATTGAAAACAATGCGACCCCGAAGGGGTGGCGTGGAGTTGGGAGGCAGCATGCTGTTTTCCGCTGTGCCTGCTTCCCCCGCACTCTGGAGTCGTTAAGAAGAATTTTTCTGTGAAAGGGAAGTTGTGGCTACTAAAGACGGCAAGGCTGTACTCCACTACCCGGGCGGCGAGTTCGAGATGGACATCGTCAAGGCAACCGAGGGTAACGACGGTATCGCACTGGGCAAGATGCTCCAGGAAACTGGACTGACCACCTTCGACCCGGGCTACACCGCCACCGGTTCTACCGAGTCCAAGATCACTTACATCGACGGCGGTAACGGCATCCTGCGCTACCGCGGTTACCCGATTGAGCAGCTGGCTGAGAAGGCTACCTTCAACGAGGTTTCCTACCTGCTGATTCACGGCCACCTTCCGTCTGAGGAAGAGCTTGCGCAGTTCAACCACGACATTCGTCACCACACCCTGCTGGACGAGGACTTCCGTCGCGCATTCAGCATCTTCCCGCGTGGCGCACACCCGATGCAGACCCTGGCTTCCTCGGTCAACATTCTGGCTTCCTACTACCAGGACGAGCTGGATCCGCTGAACGAAGAGCAGCGCAACCTGGCTGCGGTTCGCCTGATGGCTAAGGTCCCGATGCTGGCTGCATACGCTTACCGCGCATCCAAGGGTGAGCCGTACATGTACCCGGACAACAACCTGAACGCTCGCGAGAACTTCCTGCGCATGATGTTCGGTTACCCGACCGCTGACTACGAGGTTGATCCGGTAGTGGTTGACGCTCTGGATAAGCTGCTCATCCTGCACGCTGACCACGAGCAGAACTGCTCCACCTCCACCGTCCGCATGGTCGCTTCCTCCGGCGCTTCCATGTTCGTCTCCATCGCTGCTGGTATCAACGCTCTGTCTGGCCCGCTGCACGGTGGCGCTAACCAGGCTGTTCTGGAGATGCTTGAGGACATCCAGCAGAACCACGGTGGCGACGCAACCGAGTTCATGAACCGCGTGAAGAACAAGGAGCCGGGCGTCCGCCTGATGGGCTTCGGTCACCGCGTCTACAAGTCCTACGACCCGCGTGCAGCTATCGCTAAGAAGACCGCCCACGAGGTGCTCCAGCACCTCGGCGGCGACGAGCTGCTGGATCTGGCTATGAAGCTGGAAGAGATTGCACTGGCTGATGACTACTTCGTCTCCCGCAAGCTCTACCCGAACGTTGACTTCTACACCGGTCTGATTTACCGCGCCATGGGCTTCCCGACGGACTTCTTCACCGTCCTGTTCGCCATCGGCCGCCTCCCGGGCTGGATCGCTCAGTTCAACGAGCAGGTCACTGACCCGGCATCGAAGATCAACCGTCCTCGCCAGATTTACACCGGCGAGACCGAGCGTGACTTCGTTCCGCGCGACCAGCGCTAAGGATTTTCTAGCGATTACCGCGTAGGAGTTTCTCGCAGGTAACTCAGCATAGAAAAGTCCAGCGTTGAAAACGCGAAAAGGCGCGTACTAGCCTTCGAAAGGTTGGTACGCGCCTTTTATTTTTCCTAGAATTCTAAGAAACCCCATTTAAGTTGGGTCCATTTACGTTGGGCTGAATACCAACTGTGAAAAAGCCAACTGTGATAGGAGATTGTCTTGTCCAAGCCAGAACTCACTGCTAAGTCCGGTCCGGCTCCGACGGAACTCGTCATCAACGACCTCACTGTCGGTGACGGCAAGGAGGCCACCCCGGGTGCTCGTGTCGAGGTCCACTACGTGGGTGTTGACTACGAAACCGGTGAAGAGTTCGACTCTTCCTGGAACCGTGGCCAGTCCATCGAGTTCCCGCTGAACGGCCTGATTGCCGGTTGGCAGGAAGGCATTCCGGGCATGAAGGTCGGCGGTCGTCGCGAGCTGATTTGCCCGCCGGAGAGAGCTTACGGCCCGGCTGGTGCAGGACACTTCCTGTCTGGTAAGACCCTGGTCTTCGTCATCGACCTGTTGGACGTTAAGTAAAAGTCCGCATGCTAGCTCTGTTGGCCGGCTGAGCTTCGCTTCGCGGTTCCTGCCCATCCCTCCGTCGGCGGTTTGCAGGATTTCCGGCGAAGAAAGTGACTGCGTTTATGACACTTCAGGCGTGAAAAATTGCCCAAAAGTGTCATAAACTCAGTCACTTTCTTGCTTTCTGAGGTTGGGGTGGGGGCTGAAGGCCCACACCAGCCCCAAACCAGGCCCAGACCAGCCCCACACCAGGCCCCAGCCCCCTTACTCGCTCAGCGCGAAGCGACGGTAGTGGTCGAAACGCTGCTCACGGCCAACGCGAGCCGGATTCTTCTCTAGCTCCCAGAGGGCGTGCTCGATAGCACTCAGAGCACGGCGGGGCAGTTCGGACGAATCCTCAGGTTCGGCCACAATCTCGTCGATGACCCCGGTCTTCAGCATGGCCTCGGCGCCAACGCCCTGCTCCTCCATCATTTCCGGGGCATGCTCGGTGTCTCGGTAGATAATCGCCGAAGCGCCCTCCGGCGGCAACGGAGACATCCAGGCATCGTGCATTGCCAGCACGCGGTCAGAGGGCAGCATGGCCAGCGCACCGCCACCGCAGCCCTGGCCGAGAATGAGTGACACGGTCGGAACCTTCAAGTTCACCAGCGTGGTCAAGGTGCGGGCAATCTCGCCGGCCATGGCATTTTCCTCGGCGTCTTTGGTCAACTCAGCGCCTGGGGTGTCAATGACCGTGACTAGCGGAATGTTCAGGCTCTCCGCGATGCGCATCGCACGGCGGGCAAAACGCAGTGAGCCAGGCCCCATTGGATGCGTGCCCAGCGGCGGCTGGTTATGGCGATCCTGGGCGACCAGAATCACCGGCCGCTCACCAATCCGCGCCAGGCGAGCCCGGACCGACAGCGACTTGTGGCCATCGCCAGTGCCGGAGATCGGCACGGAGCAGTCGACAAGGGCATCGATAATGTCGCCGCCACCTGGACGAGAAGTATCGCGGGTGCGCAGGATAGCTTCCCAGGTATCGCGACCATCAATGGCTGCTACTGGCGGTGGGGTGGGTTCGCTGGGGTCTCCGTCGGCAAGCACGTCGATGGTGCGGCGGACAGCGCCGCGCAGACCTTCGAGCGGAATGATGCCGTCGATAATGCCCTGCTTGAACAGGTTCTCGGAGGTCTGAATGCCTTCGGGCATGGGTTCGCCGGTAGCGAGCTCGACGACGCGCGGGCCGAGGAAGCCGAGAAGTGCGCCGGGCTCTGCGAAGGTGAAGTGGCCTGCCGACCCCCACGACGCCATGACACCACCGGTGGTGGGATTGCGCAGGTACACCAGGAATGGCAAGTGAGAATCCTTGTGGCGCGCCACTGCGGTGGTAATAGAGATCATGAGCGCGAACGCAGCAGTGCCCTCCTGCATGCGAGTGCCGCCCGAGGTCGGGGAGAGCAACAGCGGCAGCTGCTCCGCAGTCGCGCGCTCGATGCTGCGAATAATACGACGAGCGGTTGCGGCGCCGATAGAACCGCCGAGGAAGCCGAACTCAGAACAGATGACGGCGACGCGCTTGCCGCCGACGGTGCCTTCACCGGTGATAACGGCCTCATCGAGACCGGTTTTCTCAGAGGCTCGGGACAGTGTGCCGCGGTAGGACTCGTCGATGTTGCCATGCTCGGGCGCGCCGTCCCAGGAGGTGAAACTTCCGTGGTCGAGGACGGTATCTATTACTTGTTGGGCGCTGATTCTAGCCATACCTCCACGGTAGTAAACAAGGGGTAAACCGGCTTAGTTGATGGTGGGCGGAAAGGGGTAGCGCTATTGTCGGAAAAAACGTGTCCGCACTACCGAGGAGTCGAACCAATGCCGATTACTGAGCGCCTCACCGAGCTGGCTGAACAGAGGCCAAACGTATGTGTCGTCGGTTCCATCAACGCAGACCTGACTGTCACCGTGAAGCGCCTGCCGCATGGTGGCGAGACTATCGAGGGCAGTCCTCTGCGCATTCTGCCGGGCGGTAAGTCGGCGAATCAGGCGGCGACGGCTGGAAGACTGGGCGCGGCCGTGGAACTGGTCGGCGCGGTCGGTTCGGATCCCAATGCGCAGTTGCTGCGCGACGCGCTTACCGACGCTCACGTGGACATCTCTGCAGTTGAGACCGTCGACTCTGCCACTGGTACAGCCATGATTGTCGTTGATGATGCGGCGGAGAATTTCATTGTCATCTCCGCTGGCGCCAATGGTGAAGTCGATGCTGAGATGGTGCGCAGTCATGCGGACAAGATTCAGCGGGCTGGGTGCCTCGGTCTGTGTCTGGAGATTTGTGATGAGGCTGTCCTGGCCGCCGCACAGATTGCCCACGATGCGGGTGTGCCGGTGGTGTTCAACCTGTCGCCGATTCGGGCGGTCAGTGAGGATCTGCTCGCGCTGGTCGATGTCCTCATTGTCAACGAGCACGAACTCGCAGCCATCATCGGCTCCGAGCGCGCGGTCGCCGGTTGCGAGCACGGTCAGTGGGATGCGGTTGGGCGCGCGCTTGCCGACGAACACGGGATTTCCACGGCCATTGTCACACTTGGCGGGGAGGGGTCTGCGGTCTTGAGGACGTCGGAAAGCGAGGTGGCAGTCACTCGCATTCCAGCGCTGCCCATCGAGGTCGTGGACACCACGGGCTGCGGTGATGCGTACATGGGTACGGTCCTCACCGCGTTGGCCGCGGGCGATGATGTGGTGACGGCAGCTCGTCTTGCGGCGGTGGTCTCGGCTCATGCGGCGACAGGCGTGGGGGCGCAGACCTCCTATGGCGAGACAGGAAAAATCGCGCAGTTTGCGGCGGACCATGGTCTATAAGGTGCGCTGCGCAAAGGCCTATAAGGTGCGCTGAGCAAACTACGCGATTGACGATTATTCGGTTTTAGGTGACCGTGGCCGAAGGAGTCACGCTCTTTTGGGCAGGGCTGGGGCTAGCTCTTGGCTGTCAGAGCCTTCTTCCAGCTGACCGCGGCACCGGTGCGCAGGACATTGCGCGGGTAGATCCAGGCGGCGAGTGCGATGACTGCGGCTACTCCCACAACCATGATTAGCAGCGAAGCCGCCAACTGGAGTGCGGAGAAGTTGCCAACGGCGTACTGCATCGGGGCAGTGGTGATGGAAACCGGTGGAATCCACGCTGCAATCTGCATGACGGTAGAGTCCAGCTTGCTCCAGCCAAACAGCGGAACATACATCGTGATCAGCGAGAACACCAGTACCGGCATCTGTGCGCCCTGGAAATCTTCCATACGGCTGACCAAGGATGCGGAGGCTGCATACAGCGCGGCGAAGAAGAAGTAACCGAGGATGAAGCACGGGACCAGCAGCCAGACTGCGGACCACGGCACATCGAAGCTCTCCGCCAATCCGGTAATCATGAGGGCAACTGCGGCGCTGGCGGTCAGCACGCTCATCATGATGATGCCAGCCAGACCGGCGCCGAGGATCTTGCCAGCCAGCAGGTGCGCCGGGCGAACGGTCGAGAGAATGATCTCGATGACGCGGGAGGACTTCTCCTCGATGACGCTGGTGGCCACCGCGCCGCCGAAGACGAGGATGGCGGTCATCATGACCATCACACCAATCAGTGTGATGACCACTGCGGGCATCTTCTCGTCTTTGGCTTCATCCAGCGACTCCACCGACACGGCTGCGCTTTGAGTCTTGGAGAAAAACTCGCTGGGGTTGATTCCGTTTTCGCTGAGCAGCATGGCTTCATTTTGTTTCTGCAGCGATTCCTGCAGCATTGGGGCCAGCCAGGATGGGGCGTCGTCGGCAAGCAGCTTCCACGAGCCCTCCTTGCCTTCTGCGGTGTCGGGGACGAGAGCGGCGTCGGCGTCGCCGTCGGTGACGGCAGCGCGAGCGGCCTTGTCGTCTGCCGCGGACGTAATCTCCAACGGTGAGAGCGATGCTGTGGCAAATGCGCCGGCTGCGGCATCCGCGCCTTCAGCATCCTTTATTTCGGCGGTAGCGTCGGCGAGAGAGTCCGCGAACGGCGCTTCTCCGACGACCGCGATTTTTACGGTGTCATTATCGGACTTGGAGGTCATGTAGTCGGCAACGAAGATACCGCCGACGGCCGCCACTGCCATGATGATGAGCGTGATTAGCGAGCTTTTCTTCAGCAGATGCTCGCGGAGTTCGCGGACGAAAACAGTCTTGACGGCCGTTGAGGCGTTGTAAGTGTTGGTGCTCATTGCTGTACGGCCTCCTGGTAGAGCTCGGTAAGTGGAATTTGCAGAGGTCCAAACGAACGGACCGTTCCCGCTGCCATCGCGCTGTGTAGCAGCTTCTGGTCGGTGTCGGCGGGGGCGTTGGAATCGAGGTGAACGACGGTGGCACCATGGGTATCACGCTCCACGCTTGTCACGCCCTCGACGGAGGTCGCCCAATCCTGGGGCGCACCATCGAGCTTGACGACGAAAGCCCGTGGGCCCCGTGCTCGCAGCTCATCAACAGTGCCTTCCACGAGCATGCGGCCGTCGCGGATGATGCCGACGCGGTCACACATGCGCTCGACAAGGTCGAGCTGGTGGGAAGAGAACACAATCGGGGTGCTGCGGTCGGCGTACTCCTTGAGTACGGAGCTCATCACCTTGACCGCAACTGGGTCGAGACCAGAGAAGGGCTCGTCGAGGACGAGTATTTCTGGGTCGTGGACGAGGGAGGCTGCCAGCTGCACGCGCTGCTGATTGCCGAGCGAGAGCGTGTCGACCTTGTCGTTGGCGCGCTCGGTGAGACCGAGGCGCTCCAACAAGTTGTCGGCGTTGGATTCCGCGCGCTTGGTGGGCACACCGTGTAGGCGAGCAAAGTAAATCAGCTGCTTGCGGACCTCATCCTTTGGGTAGAGGCCGCGTTCTTCTGGCATGTAGCCAATCGTGCGGCGCAGCGAGTCATTCATCGGGGTATCGCCGATGCGTACCTCGCCTTTATCGGTGGCCAGCACGCCCAGGGCAATGCGCATAGTGGTGGTCTTGCCGGCACCGTTAGAGCCGACGAAGCCGTAGATTTCTCCAGGGTGAACTTGGAAGCTCATGCCACGGAGAACCTGCAGGTCTCCGTAGGACTTCTCAAGCCCGTCAATAATGAGGCTGTTCATGGTGATCCTTAGATTGAGGAGTGAAGGGCAGAGGAGGGATATGAGTTTTTGAGCCCGTACTAGTCGTCGCGCAGATTCCAGGCGTAGACGACGGTGGGCAGCGTGGAAATGTAGAGGAAAGCGATAATTCCGAAGATTCCGAAGCTGTACGGAATGTAGTGTCCCCAGTCAGGTTGCGCGTTCAGGACATAGGTGCCCACCAGAACGAGAGCGAGGAAGGTCACCAAGCCGAAGTAGGTGAAGCAGCGATATGTCAGCCCCCGCAGGTTCAGAATCTGTTCCTGCTGGTATTCGTCCAGTAGCGAGGTCGGTGCGCTGTCAACCATGTCGACTGTGATGTTGAGGCTGGTCCAGACGACGACCATAATGAGGGAAATCACTGGCCAGAGCAGAGAAAGCCATCCCGGGAAAATATCGGTCAGGCTACCGAGAAGCGCGATGCCGCTCAGCAGCATCAGCACAAGGCACACCTCGAATGCGATGACCAGCTTCCGCCGCGCCGCCTGGTTGCGCCACTTGGGCAACCAGCTCGACATCTGCTCGACACGCTTTGTGTACTTCGCTTCGCGCCGGGCTTCTAGCTTTTCGAAAAAGTTCGGTGTTGCGTCTTCAGTCCGAATAGCTGGCATCGTTAGCTTTCCTTTCGGTATAGGGCAGAGGACATGGGCTTGAATTCCTCGCGAGAAAACACCGCCTCAACGGGGAGATCGAACACCGCGCAGATGCGAAATGCCAGATCCAAGCTGGGGTAGTGGTCACCTCGCTCCAACGCGCCAATCGTTTGAGGATTGACCTCTACTTGTTTGGCTAGTTCGGCTCGGCTGAGTCCGTGTTCTGCCCGCAGCACTGAAATTCTGTTGAATATCGGTTCTTTGGGTTTAATCTTTGGGGACACACTCCAAAGTGTTATATAAACACAACGCTACGTCAACTGTTCGCAACAAAATGAAGCGCACTCACCTTTCTAAACCGCAGGTCAGCGGGGTAGAAAAAATCTAAAAAATTTTCAGTCCGTACACTCGGTTGGCATGACCACACTCAATCTGAAGTACGATGCAGCGACAACCGGAATTGCCAACGTGGAAATGGTCGATGGCAACGCCATCCCGATTCTGGGGTTCGGTACCTACAAGCTTGACGATGAGCAGGCGCGCGAATCCGTGCGCTACGCCCTGGAAATCGGCTACCGCCACATCGACACCGCATCGCTCTATCGCAATGAGCGAGGGGTTGGGCAGGGTATTGCTGATGCGGTCGCTGCGAACGTCGTAAAGCGTGAAGATATCTTCGTGACCACGAAGGTCTGGAACGATGCGCAGGGGTCGGCGGCGACGCGCGAGTCCGTGCGGGCATCTTTAGAACGGCTCAGCCTTGACTACGTTGACCTGGTGCTTGTGCACTGGCCGGTGGAGAAGCAGGGGACGTTTGGGCAGTGTTTCGATACGCTGCTGGAGCTCAAGCGTGAGGGGCTGATTCACTCGGTTGGTGTGGCGAACTTTTACCCAGAGGTGCTCGACCAGCTCTCGGAGACTCCGGTGGTCAACCAGATTGAGCTGCATCCGCAGTTCCCGCAGAATGAGCAGGTTGAAGACGATCGTCGTCGCGGTATTGTCACGCAGGCTTGGTCGCCGTTGGGGCGCGCGAAGTACTTTGAGGGCTCGCCGATTGCTGAAATCGCAGATCGCCTGGGTAAAACTCCCGCCCAAGTTGCTATCCGCTGGCACCTTCAGCGTGGCATCGTGGCCATCCCGAAGTCGGGCACGCCGTCGCGCATCAAGGAGAACTTTCAGGTCACCGACTTTGAACTCACCGACGAGGACATGGAAACGATTGCGTCGATGGCGCGTGCCGACGGGCGCCTGAGCGGCGACCCGCGGGTATTCGGCAACGAATAAGCGAATTTAGATTTGCTTATAGCCCCATCACTATTGGTGTTTCGCGGGTAGCCTAAATGCTATGACGAACCCAGCATCTGAAATCCGCGTCGAAGCCGACGGCGCAATTGTCACTATCACCATCGACCGAGATCATAAGCGCAACTCCCTGACTGCCGACGTGTGTCGTGACATCGCCGATGCGGTGGAAGCTGCCGCTGAGGTTCCAGAGCAGCGCGTTATCCTGCTGCGCGGCGAAGGCCGCGCTTTCTGTGCGGGCGCCGACCTGAGTGGCCAGCACCATGAAGATTCCTTCCACGAACAGCTCCGTCGAATGCTGCGCACAATCGAGGCCAGCCGTCTGGTGGTTATAGCGGATGTGCAGGGGCCGGCTGTCGGCGCTGGGATGCAGCTGGCGATGGCGGCCGATTTGCGCGTCGTGGGTGAGCGCGGCTGGTTTATGATTCCGCCGGTCAAGCTCGGTATCGCTGTCGATGCCTGGACAATTCGCCGCGTGCGCGTCCTCGTCGGCGGTGCCCGTGCCCGCACTATTCTGTTGGCGGCCGAGCGCATGGATCAGGAAGCCGCCCGCGGTTGCGGTCTGGCTTCCTACCTCGGTGGTCCGGACAAGGCGGAGGAGGTAGCGCTTCGTATCGCCACCTACGCGCCCCTGTCGCTGGCCTACCACAAGGCAGTGCTCAACGACGATGAGACGCATAGCCCGTTGAAGGACTACCAGCAGGAGCTCTACAACACGGTGTGGGCTTCCGAGGATGCTGCGGAGGCATCGAAGGCGCGAGCCGAAAAGCGCGAACCAAATTTCATTGGCAAATAGGTCGAATAGGTTCAGCAATTAGGCGAATAGGGTAGGCAGGCATGGGCTCGTGGAAAACTCCCGACAGTGGTCTTACTCAACAGCAGGTCCAGCAACGCATCGAGTTGGGGCACGTCAACGAGCTGCCGCCAACATCCGGGCGCAGTGTGTGGGACATTATCCGTGCCAATGTGTTTACCCGGATTAACGGTATTCTCGCTGTTTTATTCGCAGTCGTGCTCTATACCGGCTCAATCGTCAACGGTGCCTTTGGTCTGCTGATTATCGCCAACTCTATCGTCGGCATCATCCAAGAACTGCGTGCCAAGCGCACACTGGACAAGCTTTCCATTGTCGGCCGTGCAAAACCCATGGTCATTCGCGACGGGGAGCCTGCTCGCGAGATCGACCGCGAGTCCGTCGTCCTCGACGATCTCATCGAGGTTGGTCCCGGTGACCAAATCGTCGTTGACGGTATTCTCCGCTACGCCTCTGACGTGGCTGTCGATGAGTCCTCTCTCACCGGTGAATCCGATGCCGTCGATAAGAGCGTTGGGGACATGGTCTACTCGGGTTCCTCGGTCGTGGTGGGGTCGGCGCGATATCAGGCCACCAAAGTGGGCAAGGAGGCTTACGCCGCCAAGCTCGCAGCTGAGGCCAACAAATTCACGCTGACTGATTCCCAGCTCTTCCGCGGCATCAACAAGATCCTGACCTACATTTCCTGGATTCTCATTCCCGTCGGCGCCTTGGCAATCTATACGCAGCTCTTTGTCGCCGGCGATGATTTCAACGATGCGCTGCTGGGGATGGTCGCCACGCTGGTGCCCATGGTCCCTGAGGGGCTTGTCCTCATGACCACCATCGCATTTGCCCTTGGGGTGGTGCGCTTGGGGCGACATCGCGTGCTGGTCAATGAGTTGCCCGCCATCGAAGGTCTCGCGCGTGTCGACACCGTGTGTGTCGACAAAACTGGCACGCTCACCGAAAATGCGATGCAGCTAGTGGAAGTCGACATCGTATCGGGTGACGGTACCTCCCGCGATGAGGTCGACTCCGCACTCATCGATCTGTGCAAGCTCGACGATCGCCCCAACGCAACGGCTCGTGCACTGCTCGATGGACTTGCGGACGCAGGGGACGTCGTAAAGCATGAACAAACCAAAACCCGCCCCTTTACCTCGGCGAATAAGTGGTCGGCGCTGACGTATCACGGCGGTGCGACGTGGGTTTTCGGCGCGCCCGATGTGCTTGTCGACGACTCCGCGGTCGGCATGCAGAAAGCTCGGGAGCTTATGGAGAAAGGACTTCGTGTGCTCCTGCTCGCGCGGACCTCAGTTGGGGCAGATGACCTGCCCGGCGGTGCGCTGCGGAAGAGTGGCGAGGTGGAGTTGGAGCCAGTCGCACTTGTCGTGCTGGGGCAGAAGGTGCGTTCCGATGCGGCGGACACGGTGGCCTACTTCTATGAAGAAGGCATCGAGGTCAAGGTCATTTCTGGTGACAATGACCGCTCCGTGGGGGCTGTTGCACGTGAGCTGGAAATGGAGGGGGCTAACAATCCTGTCGATGCGTCTGAGCTTCCGGTCAGCCGCGATGAGAATAGCGAAGCCAAGCCCACCGAGATCCGCAACGAGTTCGCAGACATTGTGGAGTCGCGGCAGATCTTCGGCCGTGTCACGGCGGAGAATAAGCGCGATATGGTTCATGCGCTGCAGTCGCGGGGGCATCATGTGGCGATGACCGGTGATGGTGTCAATGATGTGCTGGCGCTGAAAGCGGCGAACCTGGGCGTGGCTATGGGGGATGGGGCGCCGGCGACACGTTCGGTTGCGCAGTTGGTGCTGTTGGATAATCGCTTCGCCATGATGCCGATGATTGTGGCGGAGGGGCGTCGCGTCATTGGCAATATCGAGCGTGTGGCCAACCTCTTTTTGACGAAGACCATCTACTCGGTGGTGCTGGCGCTGGCTGTGGGGCTGTGGGGGATGGATTATCCATTCGAGCCGATTCACGTGACGATTACGGGTTGGTTCACAATTGGAATCCCGGCGTTCGTGCTGTCGTTGGCTCCTAACTTGGAGCGTGCGCGCGATGGTTTCGTGCGGCGCGTGTTGCGCTTAGCGATACCGGCGGGCATCACGGTGGGGTTGTTGACCTTCATGTTTTGGTTGTGGGCAAACCCGGGAGTCGACGCCAGCGATGAGGCACGAGGGGAGGCGTCTACTGCGACCCTCATTGTGCTGATTGTTTCGGCATTTTGGGTTTTGGTGGTCGTGGCTAGGCCATACACCTGGTGGAAGGTTCTGTTGCTGGCGGTATCGGCAGGAGCCTACCTGTTCATCTTCTCGGTTCGTTCAGTGGCCACAGTGCTTAATCTGTACTGGGTAGGGCGGGAGCTGTTGATTCCCGCGCTGATCGTGGGGGCCATCGGCGCGGTCATTATCGAAGCGCTGTGGTGGTGGCGTCAGAGTAAGCCATTGCCGGAAGAAGCGGAGAACACGAGTACAACGGCGTAAATGGGGGTAGTAAAAACGGCGCCTAAGTATGCAGGTAATGGCGTTTTTGGGGGTGCCTTAAGGCTCGCTGAGAAGTAGTTAGCCGCATTTAACTTCTTTGCTAACTGTGTTCCAGGTAACTTTGTTTCCACACATAATGAAAAATGTGGTGCATGGCACACCCTCGGGGTGGCTGTGCTGGACCTCATTACGAACACCTGCATAACTTCCTGGAAAGGATTAGCCCGTGTCCGCAACTCCCTTGCCGGCAGACCGGCATAAGCCACAGGCGGCCGAGTACCGCTACGTGCAAAACTCAGCGCAGTTCCAAGAGCTCCGCTCTACATTCCGTTCTTTCGCCATCCCGATGACCGTCGCAGGTCTGGTGTGGTACATCGCATTCGTTCTGTTTGCGACGTTCGCGCCAGACCTCATGGCGACTCCCGTACTGGGCAATATCAACCTGGGCATCGTCCTTGGTCTGCTCCAGTTCGTGACCACCTTCGCCATCACCTGGGTGTACATCAACTTCGCCAACAAGAAGCTTGAGCCGATGCAGGCAGAGCTGCGCGAGGCACTGGAAAGCGGAGAAATCGCTGAAATCGTCGCAAAGAAGGAGGCATAGACATGCTGACCAGTTTCTTTGCTGCAGATGACACTGCAGCAGCAGGTAACCCGATTCTCAACATCGCGGTCTTCGTCGCCTTCATTGTTGCGACCATGTTCATCGTTACTCGAGTGGGCAAGGGCGGAAACAAGGGAGCATCGGACTTCTACACCGGTGGTGCACAGTTCTCCGGTACCCAAAACGGTCTTGCCATTGCAGGTGACTACCTCTCGGCGGCTTCCTTCCTCGGTATCGTCGGCGCCATCGCGCTGACTGGTTACGATGGATTCCTTTACTCCATCGGCTTCTTCGTAGCCTGGCTGGTCGCGCTGCTGTTGGTTGCAGAGCCGCTGCGTAACGTCGGTAAGTTCACCATGGCCGACGTGCTGTCCTTCCGTCTTAAGCAGCGCCCGGTACGTACTGCGGCTGCTATCTCGACCCTCGCGGTGACCCTGTTCTACCTCATCGCGCAGATGGCCGGTGCAGGTTCCCTGGTCGCCGTGCTGCTCAACATTCACGACTCCACTCAGCAGTCCATCGTTGTCGCGGTCGTCGGCATCATCATGGTTGCTTACGTTCTCATCGGTGGTATGAAGGGCACGACTTACGTGCAGATGATTAAGGCCGTCCTGCTGGTCGGTGCTGTCATCATCATGACCCTGATCATCCTGGTTGGCGTTAAGGGTAACTTCTCCCAGCTCCTGCAGGACGCAGTGGACATGCACGCGAGCTCGGATCACATCGCCGAGAAGGGCTACGAAGCCTCCGCCATTCTTGAGCCGGGTCTGAAGTACGGCGGCTCCTTCGTTCAGCAGCTGGACTTCGTCTCTCTGGGCCTGGCACTGGTCCTCGGTGTTGCTGGTCTGCCGCACGTGCTCATGCGCTTCTACACGGTGCCGACTGCAAAGGAAGCTCGTAAGTCCGTGACCTGGGCAATCATCCTCATCGGTGGTTTCTACCTGTTGACCCTGGTACTCGGTTACGGCGCCGCCGCACTTGTTGGTCCGGACCGAATCAACGCCGCCCCGGGCGGAGCCAACGCTGCAGCTCCGCTGCTGGCCTTCGAAATCGGTGGCTCCATCTTCATGGCAGTGATTTCCGCAGTGGCGTTCGCTACCGTGCTGGCCGTGGTCGCTGGTCTGGCAATTACCGCTTCCGCGTCTGTCGGCCAGGACCTCTACCAGGCCGTGATCCGCAAGGGACAGGCCACGGAAGCCGAGCAGGTTCGTGTCTCCCGCATTACCGTAATCGTGCTGGGCGTTGTCGCCATTATCCTCGGCATCCTGGCCATGGGGCAGAACGTCGCCTTCTTGGTGTCGCTGGCCTTCGCAGTGGCAGCATCCGCAAACGTACCAACCATCCTGATGTCCCTGTTCTGGAAGCGCTTCAACACCGCAGGCGCAGTTGCCTCCATGTACACCGGTGTCATCGCCTCGCTGGTTCTGATTATCTTCTCCCCGGCAGTTTCCGGCAGCGAGTCCTCGATGATTCCGTCGGTTGACTTCTCCTGGTTCCCGCTGACCTCGCCGGGTCTGCTCGCAATCCCGCTGGCGTTCCTGGCTGGCATCATCGCCACCTACATGGGCAAGCCGGATAACTTCGATGACCTGGCAGCTGAGATGGAAGTTCGCTCCCTGACCGGTGTTGGCACCGAGGCTGCGGTTGATCACTAATAACCACTGCGTCCTTGGCTGGCAACGCTGCCCGAACAGCTCAGCCAATCGCAATTAACTGAATAGACAAATGCAAGGGCCCCGTTATCGTCACTGGTAGCGGGGCCTTTGTGGTGGCCGCGGGGTCGTCGTCAAGCGTGTGCGAATCAGTGCATGATAGTTAATGGACGGGCCTGTTGCCCTGGCTCCGCAGGGGCTCGCGGAAGCGAGCACGGAGTCTTAGATATAAGGTGGGAAGGTAACAATCTGGTTTGCCCCACCGCAATAATTGGAGTGTGTATGACTGACAATTCTGGCGCTTCTGAGAACAACAATTCTTTCCGTAGCGCCCTGCATGATGAGCACGTAAGCCTTGGCGCAGAAATGCGCAATGTTGGTGGCTACGAAGTGCCGTTCCGCTACTCTTCGGAAATTGCAGAGCACAACGCAGTGCGTGAGGCCGTTGGTGTTTTCGACCTGTCGCTGATGGGTATCATCCGCGTCACTGGTGAGGATGCGGCGGCGTTCCTTGCACACTCCCTGATTTCGGCAATCAAGCCGCTGGCGTTGGGTCGTGCCAAGTACACCATGATTGTGCAGGAAGACGGCGGCATTATTGATGACCTCATCATTTACCGCCTCGGTAGTCACGAATTCATGCTGGTGCAGAATGCCGCAGCCGCTGAAGATGTGTACTCGACGCTGCGCGAGCGCGTTGGTGGCTACAACGTCGAGGTTGAGCGCATGAATGACAAGAATGTGCTCCTGGCCATTCAAGGGCCGAAGGCTGCGAAGCTTCTGCGCCGTCTGTTGCCACAGGATCTGCACGCGACTCTCGATGGCATGAACTACTACTCTTGCACTCTGCTCGAGGTCGCAGGTGTGGAAATGATTGTCGCCCGAACCGGCTACACCGGTGAGGACGGCTTCGAGATCTTCCCGCCGGCTGACCGCGCCGTCGAGGTCTGGCGTGCAATCATTGCAGCAGGTGGCAAGGTGGAAAACCCGGAGGATCCGGCTGACAACGGCGCTGACCTCGGCCTGCTGCCGTGTGGTCTGGCCTGCCGCGACACCCTGCGTCTTGAGGCCGGTATGCCGCTCTATGGATACGAGCTGACTCGAGACCGCACTCCGCTGGAGGCCGGCCTGAAGTCCATCATGGGGCCGACCAAGGGGCAGTTTATTGGTCGCAACGCACTGATTAATCGTCCGCAGTCGAAGGAGCTACTGGTTGGTCTGCGTTTCTCCGGTGATGAAGCTCCCAAGCGTGGCACCAAGCTCATTGATGCGGAAGGTAACGAGGTTGGCGTGCTGACTTCCGCCAAGGTGTCGCCGACTTTGGGTCACCCCATCGGTTTTGCATACGTTCAGCGTTGGCAGTCCTCCACTGGCACGGAGCTGACCGTTGAAGGCGCCGACATTACCGCCACCGTCGTTCCGACGCCGTTCTACAATCGCCGTCACCGCAAGTAGGGGAGCCCGGGTGCTCCGCCGCATTGTGGCGGGCTCAGATCTGTTCAGGCTCGTCTCTTCGTATCTGTTGGGTAAATAAAAAAATCCGCTGCAGAATTTTTGCAGCGGATTTTGGTGTTTTAGGGCGAGCTAGCGCACCTCACCTAACTAAGTCCCGAGCCGACGAACCTCGCAGCCAGAGACGAACCTAGCGGAACAGGCCGGTGAGCCCATGATTATCTTCGCTTGGCTGCTCTTCCTGCTCCGATTCCGATTCTGTCGGCTCGCCGGAGGTTGTCGGAGTCGTTGAAGTATCGGGCGGCGTGGAAGTATCAGAGGTCGTCGAGCTCTCCGTCTCACTTGTCTCCGTTGTGCTCTCGCTCGGAGTCGTCGGCTCAGGTTCCTGAGGCAGTGGCTCAGTGGTCGTCGGAGTAGTGGAAATCCACATTTGCTGCGATGTCGGGTTCGCGGGGGTTTGCTGCAGCACCGTCCATACTTCCTGCTCGCCGACTTGTGCGCATTCAAGATTCTGGCCGTTGGCGCTCATTCGTATTTCCCCGGTCTGGTTCGGGCACAGCTGCCCGATGCGCGGCGTACCGCCTTCTCGAACCTTTGGTCCGGTCGTCGTCGGCGAACTCGTCGTCGACACCGTAGTAAGTTGGCTTGACGACGAGGTTTGCGTCGCGGCAACCTCCTCGCTTTCGCTGTTGGCGCAGCTGGTGGCCGTGGCTGCGAAGGTGAGGAAGCAGCAGGCCAGCGCCAGCTGCCGGCGGTTCTTGCGCCGGACGGCAGTGAGTTTAGGGTGCTGTACGGCTGACAGCTGAGTTCGCGTATTCACATCCATCTCACTTTCTGGGCTTCTCGGGCCTGCGTCGCGTGGTTTAATTCTCGGCTTTCTGGGGCGGCGTCTCCTGAAAAACCACTGGGGGTGCCAGCTATAGGGGAACTTGCCAAGTTATTGGCAAGGTAGTTGCTGACACCCAATAGATAGGTTGATTCAACCGGCAACTATACAGTCAACTTTTCGATTTGCATACTGGATGCTTCTAATCGTGGCAGAACGGGTGCGGTAGGGAAAGGCAATTCGTCTGTGAAGTCATAAGTGGTTTTGATAGCGTGTGTCCCATGTATCGGCGCACCCCGAATCGATTCCCCGTAAAGAGTAATGCGGATTTGTTCGCTCGGCGCAGTGGCGCGTGGATACTGGATTCGTTCCTTGTAGGAATCTTTGTTGCCATCATTATGGCACTTGGCAAACTTGCGTGGGAAGCAGCCATGGCGAACTGGGCGCTGCCGAGTCCGCCAGAGTTCAGGATTTTGTATGGTGTCATATTCCCAGCTGTCTTTTTCTTTGTGCGCGTGGTTGCAGAGGCTCGCGGTGAACAGACGTTTGGTAAAAGCGCATTTTTGCTACACGTTGTTCCAGCGCGGAAAGCAGACTCTGGGGCAACTCCGTTCGAAGTCGCTCAGCCAGAGGGAACATCGGAGCTCGAATCAGGAGACGATTCTTGGCACAGAGGTTGGCGGGCAGCGGTACGTAATTGTTACCTATTGTCGCTGATTTTCTTGCCTACGGGTTTTGAGCCAAACGTTGAACTGTTTTTTGGTGTCCTGATGATTTGGGTTGCTGTTTGCCGCTGGCACCCATTCGACTGGTTGGCAGGAAAACGCGTCGTTGTTGAAAGGCGTAGCGAGCGCTAACGTTCGAGCAAGCGTCAGGCCCTGGCTCTTTCCTCCTCGGCCTCAACCTCAGCGTTGAATTCTCGTTTAGAAGACTGCCACTGGTCTTCGGTCATACCGATACGCCAGTAGCCAGAAATGGAAACGTCTTTCTTCGGGATCTCAGATTCGACGAAGAGGAAGCGGCGCAATTCCTTGATCATCTCGGCGACACCGTGGATGAACCAGCTAGTTTTCTTACCTTCTGGAATGCCCGCCTCGCGCACTGCGCGGGATAGCTCTGTGCCGTGGGTTGCGCCGTTGCGGAGGACCCAATGGACTTCCACACCCTCTCGGGTTGGGAGCTCAAACTTCCGATCTTCGGACTCGATTTCGATGTATGCGGTTGCGGTCGTGCCTGCTGGGAGGTGCTTCAGTCCGGCGCTGATAGCTGGCGCTGCGGACTCGTCTCCGGCGAGTACAAAGTGTTCATATTCTGCTGCAGGTCCCCATGCGCCTCCTGGCCCTAAGAAGCCACGCTTGTCTCCGATTTCGGCTACGCGTGCCCACGGTCCAGCCAGGCCGGAATCGCCGTGGGTGACGAAGTCGACGTCAAAGTCGCCGGTTTCGGAGTCCACATTAATCAGAGTGTATGTGCGGGTGATTGGCAGTTTGTCTCGCGGCTGTTCGGCGCGAATTTTCGCAATATCGAACGGCCAGGAGTAATCAGCGTCCTCTGGCACAAACAATAATTTGATGTAATGGTCGGTAAACTCCAGCTCCTTGCCCACAAATGCAGGCGAGTTCATGCTCAAACGAACAAGGTCTGGGGAAATCTGGCGACGTCCAGTAACTGTTGCCTCGTGTGCCTTACGGGGCTTACGCTTCGGTGCTGCTGCTTTAGCTAGGCCAGCCATAGTTGTCACTGTCCTTCAACAAGTCTTGGGCTGTTTTGTACTGGCGGAAGTCTACACGCCACGTGATTAGGTAAGCCTAACACAAGTGTTTCTGGAAATTGCTGGGTGATGCGTTCTCAGGAGGGGGCGTAGTGGCCGGTCGTGAGAAAAACAAAGAACCCTCGCGCCCTATATGTAAAAGGTCACGAGGGTATTTGTGCCCCAGAGAGGAATCGAACCTCCGACACCGGCTTTAGGAGAGCCGTGCTCTATCCACTGAGCTACTAGGGCAATCATCTTCCGGGTAAAACAGCCGTGAAAACACATTCTCGGCGGCCGGAAAATTACTTCATCACTTTAACGCATCTGCGAGCTCTAGTGGCAATTGGGTCCTCGACCTGACACGCAAACATGCAGGAAGCTCGCTATTACCCCCATGTGCTTTTGTGCTCGGCGGTGCCGCCCGGAATCTGGCTAACATGGTTTATAACGAGCGACTTTCTTGCGCTTGCGGTCGCAACAGCGCTACTTATTTTCCGGTCGCTGTTTTGGAGGAGGATGACAATATGATTAAGCCAACTTTCACGGATGTCAACGGTGTCAAGATTAAGTGCTCCATGACCACGGACTCGGACAAGCCGCACCTTTTGGTTTCGCGCATGGAAGATGATGGCTCTTTGACTCCGATTCTGGAGATGAACGTGTACGACTCCAAGTACATGGCCAACGCTTGCGAGATTTACTTGAAGCAGGCCGCTTCGGCTAACCTCCAGGGTTCGATGGCTGGCCTGTCTCCAGATGAGATGGCTGAACAGTTCGGTTACGAGGGAGATCCGACCAATCACTAGTCGAAACGACGCCGCCCGCACTCAGGCCGAGAGCCCTGTATACAGCGGATATGTCGATGTAGACGTCATCGGAATCGGCGCCGGTAGTCCGAGCCACATTACGCTCGAGGCTATCGGCGCTCTTGCTGATGTCGACGTAGTTTTTGCTCTCGACAAGGGTGATGCCAAAGCGGACTTGTTGGCTGCGCGACAGGCGATCGTCGATAAGCATGCGCCGCATGTCGAACTCGTTACCGTTCCCGACCCGCCACGTGACCGCACGCCCGATAACTACGGCGCAGTCGTCCGTGACTGGCATCAGCGCCGTGCAGAGCTGCTTGCCGACGCCTTCGTCGCTCACCTCGGACGAGAGGGCAAGCGCCGCGGTGCGTTCTTGGTCTGGGGTGACCCCTCCTTGTATGACTCAACATTGCGGATTTTGCAGCGCGTCCGCGACCTTGGGGTGGACGTGCGCTCGCGAGTTATCCCCAGTGTGACAGCGATTTCCGCGCTGACCGCAGCGCATGGAGAGTGCCTGAACCAGATTGGTAAGCCGGTGTTGATTACCACTGGTCGGCGCCTGGGGGAGCGCGCGCCTGGTACGGATGCGGTGGTAATGCTCGATGGTGGGGCAGCCTGGCTCGAGCACGCGGACCCGGAGGAAGAGATTCTCTGGGGTGCATTCCTGGGAACGGAGCTGGAGACGCTCCGCCGTGGTCGTGTTGGCGATGTCGGCGAAGAGATTGCGGAGCTGAAAAAGGAGCTACGTGCGGAGCACGGTTGGATTATGGATATCTACCTGCTGCGCTCCGGCGCCTAGGACTGAGCAGTCGCAGCCGTGTTAGTTCGGCTAGCTGACTTTCTTACCCAAGAAGCCCTCTGCCCATCGATGGAGGGCTTTTTCGGCGGCTTCGACGCCGTCGGCGACGGTTACCTTGGTGAGGACCTGATCGTCGTTAGGCAACACGCGTGCGGGATCGCCTGCGGGACGGACGGTGATGCTGACGTGGTCGGCATTGATGACCTCGACGGTTGCTAGTGCGAGCATCTCGACGTTCGTCTGCTCAGCAACCGCAAAGCGGTAGGCGGTGTCGTTTTCCCACTCGGTGGTGGAGTTCCGAAGGAACTCGGCGACGGAGTCAGGGGCCAATTCTGTGAGTAATTGGGTTGCGACCGGGGCGTCATCGACGCGGGAATCGTGGCGCAGCGGACGGCAGTAGAAGCGGCCGGCATTTACTTCCATGGGTTCCATACCGTCCACTCTAGACGTCCTGAACAGTGTTTAAGGGCGCCGGGGGAGGGGCTGAAAAGAATCAAGCGGGGCTGGCTGCGAACCCCATCGCAACCAGCCCCGCTTAGAGCTTTAGAATTACTTCAGTTCCATCAGGACATCGCCCTTGCCGACACCCGAGCCAGCCTCGGTAGCCAGACCAGTGACAACGCCGTCCTTGTGAGCCTTGACTGGGTTTTCCATCTTCATGGCCTCAAGGACAACGACGGTATCACCCTCGGAGACTTCCTGGCCCTCTTCGACGTTGACCTTAATGACGGTGCCCTGCATCGGAGCAACCACAGCGTCACCGGAAGCAGCCTTCTTGGAACCGCCAGCGCGCTTCTTCTTGCTCTTCTTCTTGGCACCAGCGTTGCCGCCACCCAGGGCCAGGTCGCCCGGCAGGGCTACCTCGACGCGGCGACCGTCAATCTCGACGACGACCTTCTGAGCCGGGACGGTGTCGGTGTCAGCGTCAGAGTCACCGTCGTACGGAGCGATTGGGTTGTCCCATTCCTCTTCAATCCACTTGGTGTAGACGTCAAACTTCTCGCCATCGCCGACAAACGCCGGGTTTTCAACAATGTGGCGGTGGAATGGAATTACCGTTGCCAGACCCTCAACCTGGTACTCGGACAGGGCGCGAGCGGAGCGGCGCAGAGCCTCTTCACGGTTCTCGCCCCAGACGATCAGCTTGGCCAGCATGGAGTCGAACTGGCCGCCGATGACATCGCCCTCCTTGATGCCGGTGTCCATGCGGACACCCGGGCCGGACGGTTCGATGTACTTGGTGATGGTGCCCGGAGCCGGCATGAAGTTGCTGCCGGCGTCCTCGCCATTGATGCGGAACTCGAAAGCGTGACCGTGCATCTCCGGGTCTTCCTTGATGGACAGTTCCTTGCCTTCGGCAATGCGGAACTGCTCACGGACCAGATCGAGGCCGGTAATTTCCTCGGTGACCGGGTGCTCCACCTGCAGGCGGGTGTTGACCTCGAGGAAGTTGATCAGGCCATCAGCGCCGACCAGGTACTCAACGGTGCCAGCACCGTAGTAGCCAGCCTCGCGGCAGATGTCCTTAGCGGACTGGCGCAGGCGCTCATCCTGCTCCGGGGTCAGGAACGGAGCAGGTGCTTCCTCGACGAGCTTCTGGAAACGACGCTGTAGAGAGCAGTCACGGGTGGAGGCGACAACGACGTTGCCGTGCTTATCAGCGAGAACCTGGCACTCGACGTGGCGTGCCTTGTCCAGGTAGCGCTCTACGAAGCACTCACCGCGACCGAAGGCGGCAACGGCCTCGCGAGTAGCGGACTCGTAGAGGTCAGCGACCTCTTCCATCTCGTGTGCGACCTTCATGCCGCGGCCACCGCCACCGAAAGCAGCCTTAATGGCGATTGGCAGACCGTGCTCCTTAGCGAACGCGACGACCTCGTCTGCATCCTTAACCGGTTCCTTGGTGCCTGGAGCCATCGGAGCGTCAGCCTTCAGCGCAATGTGGCGAGCGGTGACCTTGTCGCCCAGGGCGCGGATGGACTCTGGCGACGGGCCGATCCAGATCAGGCCAGCGTTCTCAACAGCCTCAGCAAAGTCGCCGTTCTCCGACAGGAAGCCGTAGCCCGGGTGGATGGCATTAGCGCCGGACTTCTTTGCGGCATCCAGAATCTTATCGAAGACTAGGTAAGACTCAGCGGAAGTGGTGCCACCGAGAGCAAAAGCCTCATCCGCCATAGTTACGAATGGAGCGTCCGCATCCGGCTCAGCGTAAACGGCGACGGAAGGAATGCCTGCGTCCTTCGCAGCGCGAATAACGCGAACGGCAATCTCGCCACGGTTGGCGACGAGAACCTTCGTGATTTTTTCAGTGGTCTGCTCGGACACGAAATCCTCCATTTTTCGTGGGCACCCCGAGAATTGGCCCTCGGGGCAAGGTTGCGACAGTCATTTGTAGGAATCACAAGCAGCACTGCAGTTAACTGAGCGGTGAACCGCAATGCGGTTAACCACGCGGTAGCTAACAGCGTGTGACCCAATGCCTCCATTGTGTCACAGGTGCGGTAAGCAACCTCTTTTTGCTCGCTACATAAGGGGGTAGGGATTGTGACCTTGAGCAGCGTTCAAGTGAGTATGGGGGCAGCTGAAGTGGCTATTTTCCGCCCAAAAACCTAGGTTTGCGGCTAAAATTATCGCCCAAGAGTGCAACTGCCGCCCCCTTGATTGGGGGCGGCAGGGGGAAACCAAATCTCCGGTGTAGCGCCAGTCGCTGACGCTGGAAAAACGGTGGGGGAAGCGCCCACCGGTTGCGTCGATCGCCTACAGGCTTCCCGGCTCCGAACCGTGGGCAATGGGCATGCCAATCATATTGCCCCACTCAACCCACGAGCCGTCGTAATTGCGAACATTCTCGTGGCCGAGCAGGTGGTGCAGTACAAACCAGGTGTGCGCGGAGCGCTCGCCGATGCGGCAGTAGACAATCGCCTCATCTTCAAATTGAACGTGCGCGTAAATCTGCTCGAGCTCTTCGCGGTCGCGGAAACGCGAGTTCGGGTGAACGGACTGATTCCATGGAATGTTTACTGCGGTTGGAATGTGGCCACCACGCAGGACGCCTTCCTGCGGGTAATCGACCATGTGGGTTCGCGCACCGGCATACTCCTCCGGGGTGCGCACGTCGATAATCGGAGCCTTTCCAATGAGTTCACGTGTATCGCTGAAGTAGGCACGCAGTGTCTTATCGTCGCGCTCGACGACAGGGTAGTCAGTGTGTGGGTAATTGGGGACCTCGAAGCTCGTGTCTCGTTCTTCAGTCATCCAGGCATCGCGGCCACCGTTAAGCAGACGCACGTCGGGATGCCCAAAAAGCTCGAAAACCCAGAGTGTGTAGGCGGCCCACCAGTTGGACTTGTCGCCGTAGATTACGACGGTGTCATCGCGCGAGATACCCTTCTCGCGCATGAGCTCGGCAAAGCCTTCGGCGTCGATATAGTCGCGGCGCACAGGATCGTTGAGGTCGTGATGCCAGTCGATGCGAACCGCGCCCGGAATATGTCCAATGTCGTAAAGCAGTGAGTCCTCGTCGGATTCAACAACGCGCAGACCGGGAGAGCCCAGTCGGGCAGCAAGCCAGGAGCTAGAGACGAGGCGCTCAGGGTGGGCGTACTGCTGGAACTGGGGGTGCGGGTCGTGCGGAACAGCCATCGGATACTCCCTTGGCGCAAGTTGGGTGGGTGGGACTTTCTGACGTTTATCGTCAATTGCATATCTAGTTTACGGGTCGCGTGGCGAACGGCGGAATAGTCCCCAGTGTGAGCGCTTTCCGACGGCAACAATTGCGTCCGCGGCCACCCTGGGATACGCCTCACAGTTGGGGGTAAAAGCAGTGGTTTCAGCGCGCTTGGAGTCCAGGTAGTGCCCTAAAATTTAGCTGAGAGTTAGCGCAAAAACTGTGTTGATTCGTATCACTGGAAAATGGGCTGAAATGGGCTATCTGCCTGGGTATTCGCTGCGTTACGGAGACAATTGAGTGCCGGAAGTCCATGTATTTTCTTAAAAGGAGTGCCTGTGCACAAGAACATTGTTGTATTCGAGATCGAGGGCGGCTCGGACAAGTACTTCGACGGACACCGCAAGGACACCATGCCAATCGTCAACGCTATCCGCGAAGCCGGTTGGTCCGCTGAGGTCGTCTACTACCGACCGGAGTGGAAGGACGACCTGTACGACTACGTCTCCCAGAACTTCGACGGCTACATCTCCCGCGTAAACCCGGGCAACATCCCGGGTGGCGAGAGGGGCTACTTCGAGCTTCTGACCAGTCTCTCGGTCGCTGGTTTGGTTGGTATGTCCACCCCGGGCGAGATGATGGCCTACGGCGCAAAGGACGCACTGGTCAAGCTCAAGGATACTGACCTGGTTCCGTCTGACACCGCTGCTTACTACGACGTCGAGGCATTCCACAGCACTTTCCCGACCTCCCTGTCCTACGGCGAGCGCGTCCTTAAGCAGAACCGTGGCTCCACCGGATCCGGCATCTGGCGCGTGCGCATCGCTGACGAAGAGGTTGCTAAGAACGTTGAGCCGGGCACCCCGCTGCCGCTAAACACCAAGCTGAAGTGCACCGAGGCCGTGGACAATCACACTGAGACTCGTGAGCTCGGCGAGTTCATGGATTTCTGCGACCAGTACATCATCGGCGATAACGGCATGCTCGTGGACATGCGCTTCATGCCGCGCATCACCGAAGGCGAAATTCGCATTCTGCTGGTCGGTCCGCACCCGGTCTTCGTGGTTCACAAGAAGCCGGCCGAGGGCGGCGACGCTTTCTCCGCAACCCTGTTCTCTGGCGCGAAGTACACCTACAACAAGCCGGAAGAGTGGCAGGACCTCATCGACATGTTTGCTGAGGCTCGCCCGGTCATTGCCGAGAACCTCGGTGGCGACAATATCCCGCTAATCTGGACCGCTGATTTCATGCTGGCAGACGGCGAGAACGGCGAGGACACCTACGTTCTCGGCGAGATCAACTGCTCCTGTGTTGGCTTCACCTCCGAGCTGGATATGGGTATCCAGGAGCTTGTTGCTCAGGAGGCCATCAAGCGCGTTGAGGCTGCTAGCAAGTAGCCTCCACAGCTAAGAAAAACCGCACCAAATTGGTGCGGTTTTTGCTTTTCGACGGTTCTTGCGATGCCTACCGATTCCAGAACTGGGAGACCGAATAGCCGTAGCGATACAGAGCTCGGCGCACGACAGGTAGCGACAGTCCGATCACACTGGATGAGTCGCCATTGATGCCATCGACAAACCAGCCGCCTAGAGCCTCCAAAGTAAACGCGCCAGCGCACTTCAGCGGCTCGCCCGTCGCAGCGTAGGCACGGATGTCCTCTTCTGGGACTTCAGCGAAATCGAGGGAAGTAATCGCCACCTCAAGGTGCTCGCCCTTTGGTGTCACGACACAGTGACCAGTAATCAGCTCAGCCGTCCGGCCACTCTGTTGATGCCAGCGCTCAATGGTCTTTTCTTCCGTGTGGGGCTTGCCCTGCAACTGCCCGTCGAGAAGCAGCATTGAATCCCCGCCAATGACAATGTCATTGGGGTAGGCCGGAGAGGCAGCGTGTGCCTTGGCCTGTGCGAGTTCCTCGACGATGCGTACCGGCGATGCGTCCGGAAGGGCTGTGATTACGGCATCCTCGTCGACGTTGGGCGCTACTGTGATGGGCTCGATGCCTGCAGAGCGGAGAATGTGCAGTCGCGAAGGGGAAGTGGAAGCCAAGACGATTCGGGGGCTGCTCATAGTTAGTGATTTTAGTGAGGGCGGAATCGTAAAGCCTAATTTTTGTGGCAAACATGCGTGGGGTTGGCCCGATTGTAAGAACAGGCAGATTTTTTAGATGGCAGCTGCCTTCTAGTGATGTAAAGTAAAGTGGACATCAAGTTAAAGAAAGTACACAGATGAGTGGGGAAGAACGTTCGAACCAGGTCAGGAGATACCGACGCTGGTTGGAGCTGAGCCAAGCGGATTTAGCCGCGCAGGTGGAGGTTTCGCGGCAAACCATTGCAAATATCGAGCGGGGAAATTACTCGCCTTCGGTGTATTTGGCGTTGCGTATCTGCAAGGTCCTGGGAAAAACAGTCGAAGAAATTTTTGGTGAGGAAGGATACTGACAATGTCCTATGCGGATGTCGTAATTGAACGCAACAGCGCCACGGTGGACGATGAGTATCAGCAGATGTTGCTGCATAAGTCCTACACGTACGGGTTCACAATGATGATGTGGGCTAACTACGTGCTTGCAACGGTACTGATTTGGCTCATTCCAGAGCCAAAGATGGTGGGCGTGACAGTGGCAATCATCTTGATGCCGCTGGTTGGACTCCTGTTTTCGCAGCGGTGGTTGCGACGTCAAGTGCCAATGCCGAAGATTAATGGTCTTACAAAAGGCGAGATTGCAGCACTCGTAGCCGTCATTGGGCTGTGGCTGATTGGTTTTATCAGAGTGCAAATGCTCTCTGAGGCAAGCGCTGGTGGGGCACTATCGGAATCGTGGGGATCCATTGCCGGCGCTGTGGTGGGTGCTGCCATCGGTCTGGCGTTTGTGTATTTCCTGTTCAAGGTGGTGTGGCCGGTAGCTCGCAACCGTGATCAGCGTCGGCTGGACCGGGAGCTCGATGACGAGTTTGATGGCGAGTCGCTGGGTGAACAGCGCTAGTAATAAGCAGTGGTCAAGGCTAAGGCAGTAACAAAAACCAAAGCGCCACCATCGGAAAACCCGATGGTGGCGCTTTGTGCTAGCGAATCAACGCAGCTAGCGTGCGGTAACGACTACGCGGTAAGCGGTAGCTGTACTAGTAGAAATGGACGTTGCGGAACGTGCCCGGTACGTGCTGGTGCGGCTGGTGGAAACCCTCTTCCAGCCGACCCCAGTTGTTACGCGGGCCGCGGTCCTCTGGGGCGCCGCCGGCTGCTGCCATACCTGCGAACAAAAGCGCGAGCGTGGCGGTTTCAGCGTCTGACGGGTTGCCTTTGAGGACGGACATGAACGGTGCAGCCGGGGCTGTAGCGGCGTCCTTGTCTTCGGTTGCTGGGGTGTTTTTGGAATCGGTCACAGCGGAATGTTCCCATGCTTCTTGGCGGGTACGTTAACAACCTTGCGATCCAGTAGACGCAGACCCTCGATGATCTGGCCGCGGGTCTCGCTCGGCGGGATAACGGCGTCGATGAAGCCGCGCTCAGCAGCCATGTACGGGTTGACCAGGGTGGCCTCGTACTCTGCCTCGTACTCCTTCTGCAGTGCGACGACGTCCTTGCCCTCGGCTGCAGCAGCCTTGAGCTCCTTGCGGTAGATGAAGCCGACAGCGCCGGAAGCACCCATGACCGCAATCTGAGCGGTCGGCCATGCCAGGTTGATGTCAGCGCCCATGTCCTTGGAGCCCATCACACAGTAAGCTCCGCCGTAGGCCTTACGGGTGATGACGGTAATCTTCGGGACGGTGGCCTCAGCATATGCGTACAGCAGCTTGGCGCCACGGCGGATGATGCCGTCGAACTCTTGGTTGGTGCCCGGCAGGAAGCCTGGAACGTCAACCAGCATGATGATCGGAATGTTGAAGGCGTCACAGGTGCGGACGAAGCGAGCCGCCTTCTCGGATGCCTTGATGTCGAGGCAGCCAGCGAACTGAATCGGCTGGTTGGCGACGAAACCGACCGAGCGACCTTCCACGCGACCGAAGCCGATGACCACGTTCTGTGCGTAGTCCTCCTGAATTTCCAGGAAGTCCTCGTCGTCGACCAGACGGGTGATGACGTCCTTGATGTCGTACGGCTGGTTTGGGGAGTCCGGAATCAGCGTGTCGAGCTCGAGGTCAGTCTCAGTGATGTTGTCAGCGATGGAGCCCTCGAACGGCTCAGCCTCCATGCGAGGAGCCTCAGCGCGGTTGTTGGACGGCAGGTAGCTGACCAATTCCTGAACGAAAGTCAGAGCGTCTTCGTCATCAGCGGCGGTGTAGTGCGAAGTACCGGAGGTGCTCATGTGAGTACCAGCGCCACCCAGCTCTTCCTGTGTGACCTCTTCGCCAGTGACGGTCTTAATAACGTCCGGGCCGGTGATGAACATCTTGGAAGTGCCATCGACCATGACAATGAAGTCGGTCAGAGCCGGGGAGTAGACGTGGCCACCAGCGCAGGCGCCCATGATCAGGGAAATCTGTGGGATAACACCAGAAGCCTGGGTGTTTCGGAAGAAGATCTGGGAGTAGAGGCCGAGGGAAACAACGCCCTCTTGGATGCGGGCACCAGCACCCTCGTTGATGCCGATAATTGGGACACCGGTCTTGATGGCCAAATCCATGATCTTGACAATCTTTTCACCGTAGACTTCACCGAGCGCGCCACCGAAGATGGCGCCGTCCTGCGAGAAGACACAGACCTGGCGGCCATCGATGGTGCCGTAGCCTGTCACAACACCGTCAGTGACAGGGCGCTTGGCATCGAGGCCGAAGTTCTTGGAGCGGTGACGTGCGAGAGCGTCAACCTCCACGAACGAGCCCTCGTCCAAGAGGAACTCGATGCGCTCACGAGCGGTCATCTTGCCCTTGTCGTGGACGCGGTCAATGCTGGCCTGGCCCATTGGAGCCTGGGTCTCTGCGAGACGGGCTCGCAGATCGGCCAGCTTTCCAGCAGTAGTGGTCAAATCCGGGGTTTCACCGGTTGATGTATTTGCGGCAGTCGTCATACCAACTAGTTTACGTTTCGAAAACGGGGGGAGGTAGTTGGGGGCAATCGCTGTTAACAAAAGTAGGGGTAATGACTAGCTCGTTGTACAGCAAAAAGCCTGCTCTTACAGTGGAATATTGCCGTGCTTGCGCGCAGGCCACGGTACTTTCTTTGAAGTTAGAAGGCGCAGATTTTTTATCACCCGAGTTCGTGTCTCGGAGGGGAGGATGACTTCATCAATTAACCCCCGTTCGGCGGCGCGATAAGGCGTGAGCATGTGTTGCTCGTATCCCATTTCCAGTTCAGCAATGAGTTCTTTCACACTCTCGGGAGTGCCAAATCTATCGGCCGCTGGATCTGCTGCGAGAGCTGTTTCGGTGGCGGTTCGAATCTCGGCACGATGGAGGAAGCGTACTGCGCCAGAGGCGCCCATCACGGCGATCTGTGCCGTCGGCCAAGCCAGATTTACATCCGCGCCGAGCCCCTTTGATCCCATCACGCAATACGCGCCGCCATAGGCCTTGCGCATGGTGACGGTGATTTTAGGAACGGTTGCTTCTGCATACGCATAGAGCAATTTAGCGCCACGGCGCAGAATTCCCTGGTGTTCTTGATTTGAACCGGGGAGAAAGCCGGGTACGTCTACGAGAAAGACGAGTGGAATGTTGAAACAATCGCAGGTTCGGACGAATCGCGCGGCCTTCTCCGCTGCATCGATATCTAGGCAGCCCGCGAATTCCATGGGCTGATTAGCGACAAACCCAACAGATTGACCATTGAGACGGCCAAGGCCAATCACGACATTGGCTGCCCGGTTTTCCTGGATTTCCAGGAACTCCGCATCGTCGCAAAGCGCGTAGATGACTTCATGCACGTCGTACGGCGTGGATGGGCTGTCGGGAATGAGACTGTCGAGGGTGCGATCGGTGTCGGTGATTTCGTCACTGGCATCGGAATCCCAGCTGGGCGCGGGGGAGGTTGTGTTGTTGGGGAGGTAGTCGAGCAAATCGCAGACCCAGTCGAGTCCATCCTGCTCGCTAGTGGCGGTGTAGTGGGAGTTTCCGGCGATCTCCATATGGGTGTCGGCGCCGCCGAGCTCGTGCTGGCTGATTTTTTCGCCTGTGACTGTTTCGATTACGTCAGGGCCGGTGACGAACATACGGGAGTTTTCCTCCACCATGACAACGAAGTCCGTCAGTGCTGGAGAGTAGGCATTTCCGCCCGCGCAGGCGCCAAAAATGACTGAAATCTGCGGAATGACGCCGCTGGCGCGAACGTTGTGGTGGAACGTCTGGGCAATAAAGTCCAGTGAGACTGCGCCATCTTGGATGCGGGCGCCGGCACCTTCGTACATGCCAATAAGGGGTCGGCCGGTAGTGATGGCAAGCTCCTGAATCTTGACCATCTTTTCGCCGTAGACCTCTCCGAGTGCACCACCGAAGATTGTGCCGTCCTGAGAGAAGATGCAGACCTCACGGCCGTCTATGGTTCCCCAGCCGGTGATAATTCCGTCGGTCACGGGGCGTTTGGCTTCCATTCCAAATGCGGTAGTGCGGTGGCGGGCTAGTGCATCGAATTCGACAAAAGACCCTTCGTCCAGCAGGTAGTCAATGCGCTCGCGGGCATTCATGCGCTCAGTCAGTTTGAGCTTGTCGTAGCCCCGCGACCCCATCGGAGTCAGTGCAGCAGTGCGTCGGCGTAGAAGGTCTTCATTGAGAAAAGCGGTGGTGTGTTGCTCCGCCGCCAAACGTGAGGAAATAGTCATGTTATGGAATGTAGTGTTTGGGAAGGAAAATAGTAAAGCAGGCGAGCTGTGATGATTCTCACGCTGTCGAGCTCTTGAGAAAGGTCACGACTCAGTGAATCCGGCCATGGCGCTAGACTGCTGTGCATGACCAACCCCAGGATTGTTGCTTCCCGCAAGCCTCTTGACGCCACGCGTGTGCGCGCAGCCGCGCCGGGCTGGAATTCCATTGAGGTTGTCGAAACCACTGGTTCGACCAACGCTGATCTTCGGAAACAGGCGGCACTGGGGCAGGTGGCAGATCTCAGTGCGCTTATCGCCTCGGAGCAGACCGCAGGTCGCGGTCGACTGAGTCGTAGTTGGACGGCCCCGAAGGGTGCGTCCATTGCACTCAGCGCGCTGCTGCGCCCGGAAGGGCTCGCACCCGAGCAACTGGGTCTGTTGCCGTTAGTCGCGGGCCTCGCAGTTGTCGATGCTGTTGTGGAAGTTGCGGGTCTTGCGCCTGAACGCGTTTCCCTGAAGTGGCCGAACGATGTCCTGGTTGACGGTCGTAAGCTCTGCGGAATTCTGGTGGAGGCCGCGTCGCTGACACCGCCAATTCTCATTCCGGGAATCGGCATCAACGTTTCCCTGCAGGAAGATGAGCTGCCGGTGCCACACGCCATTTCGCTATACCTGGCGGGAGCGGAAAACCTCGACCGCGACGACATCTCCGCTGGTGTGCTGCGTGCGCTGGGACGTCGTCAAGCGCAGTGGCGAAAGGGCGATGCGGAGCTGCTGCGGGACTACGAGGCGGTGTGCGCGACCATCGGTTCGAACGTGCGCGTGGAGTTGCCGGGGGATCGCGTGCTGGTGGGCAAGGCGGTTGGCGTGCGTGCCGACGGCGAATTGATCGTCACCGATGAAGCTGGCACAAGTCACTTTGTTGCGGCCGGTGACGTGTTCCATGTTCGTGCCACTGACGGCGGCTATGCGTCCCCGCAGGCTGATTCGGAGCGGGGGTAGTGCTGTATGGCCTTTCCCGATGATGAGTTGGACACGCGCGAGGCAATTCTGCTGGACACCAATCCAACTTTTGGTCGGCTGGTGTGGCCGCTCTTGGAACTCATGGTTATCACGGGCGTCTGCTGGTTGCTGATTGGTTTTATCGACGGCCCTGCGATTGCTCCGGGAGATCTGCAAGGTGTGCGTCAGCTGCTGCTCTTCGCGTGGCTGGGGCTTATTCTCTGGCGCGTCGTTCGTCCGGTACTAAGTTGGTTGGGGGAGCGGTTCGTACTAACTGATAGGCGAATTATTCTGCGCCGTGGCATTCTGCGCCCGCAGGTGGTCTCGATTGATCTGCGTTCGGTACGTGCGGTCAATCGCAAGGGCGGCGTGCTGTATCTGCACACCCGCAGTTTCGGCCCGCCGCTGGCTGTGGAAGATATTCCCAGCTCTCGTAAGGTGGCTAAGTTGGTCTCCCGGTTGACTTAGAATTTTGGGTCATAACCTACAATCAGGGGTGTGATTGCTTCGGATACCCCTGAAAACTCCACTAATTCCACTTCTAATTCCGCTGCAGCGCTAACTGCTGCGCAGCATCCCGCGCATGCTGATGGCGTGCCGGTTGTGGCGGTGATTGGTGACGGTCAGCTGGCTCGTATGATGCAGACTGAGGCCATTGAGCTGGGACAGTCCATCCGTTTGCTCGCCGGTTCGCCGGATGCTTCCGCAGCGCAGGTGTGTGCGGACGTTATCATCGGCGACTACCACGTCTGGGAAGATGTTGAGCGCGCTGTCGCCGGTGCGCAGGCCGTGACTTTCGACCATGAGCACGTTCCCACCGAATTCCTCAACAAGCTGACCGAGATGGGCTACTCGGTTCAGCCTCAGCCGTCGGCGTTGCTGTACGCGCAGGATAAGCTGCTGATGCGCCAGCGCCTGGAGGAACTGGGCGCTCCAGTACCTGCCTACGCTGCAATTGAGTCCGCCGAGGATGCCGAAGCATTCTTCGACCGCGTTGACGGTGCCGTCTGCCTGAAGGCTCGCCGCGGCGGTTACGACGGTCACGGCGTGTGGTTCCCGAAGGACCGCGAGAATCTGCGCACGCTTGTCGACGAGCTGTTGGGCAAAGATGTGCCGCTGATGGCCGAGCGGAAGGTCGCGCTGGTTCGTGAGTTGTCGGCCATGTGTGCGCGCACGCCGTCGGGCGAGGTCAAGGCCTGGCCGGTCCTCGAGTCCGTGCAGCGTGACGGCATCTGTGTTGAGGCAATCTGCCCGGCGCCAGGGCTTGCCGACGACCTTGCGAGAGCGGCCGAAAAGCTCAGTGTGACCATCGCTTCCGAGCTGGGAGTAACCGGCGCGCTGGCAGTTGAGCTGTTCGAAACCGTCGATGCTGACGGCAATCCGGAGATTTTTGTCAACGAGTTGGCCATGCGGCCACACAACACTGGTCACTGGTCGCAGGACGGCTGTGAGACCAGCCAGTTTGAGCAGCACCTGCGTGCAGTTGCTGACATGCCACTGGGTTCCACTCGCCCGACTGCGCCGGTGACGGTAATGGTCAATACGCTCGGTGGCGATGAGGCCTCGGATGTACCTATTTCACAGCGTTTTGCTGAGGTATGGCGTCGTTTCCCATCAGCGAAGATTCACTGGTACGGGAAGGATTGGCGCCCTGGACGTAAGCTGGGGCACGTCAACCTGTGCGGCTACGACGCAAGCCCGGAAGGCATCGCGGAGACCCGGCGGGTTGCCAACCTCGCTGCTGGCTACATCGTCGATGGCGTGTGGGCAGACGGCTACACCGCATAGGTGGCTGGCGCTGTATAAGAATTAGATTGCTATCTCAAGGAGACAACATTGGCTGAAGCAAACCAGGTGGCAAGCCCGAAGTTGGCCAACGTAACCGGTCCGCTGGTCGGTCTGATTATGGGGTCGGACTCGGATTGGCCGACCATGGAGCCCGCAGCGGAGGTCTTGGCTGAGTTCGGAATTCCCTTTGAGGTAGGTGTGGTCTCTGCACACCGCACTCCGGAACGCATGATTGACTACGCAAAGTCCGCCGCTGACAAGGGGCTGCGCTGCATTATCGCTGGCGCCGGTGGTGCAGCACACCTGCCGGGCATGGTTGCGTCGGCCACTCCGCTGCCGGTTATCGGCGTGCCACGCGCGTTGGAGAACCTGGAGGGTGTCGATTCCCTGCTGTCAATCGTTCAGATGCCGGGCGGCGTTCCGGTGGCAACCGTCGGTGTGGGCGGCGCTAAGAACGCTGGCCTGCTGGCTGTGCGTATTCTCTCGGCCGGTTACCCGGAGCTCATTGTGGCGATGGAGAACTACCAGGCCAACATGCGCGATCAGGTCCTGGAAAAGGACGAGCGTCTGCGCAAGAAGCTGATGGGTGAGTAGGGCGCGCAACCAGCCCCGAACTACCCGCGCATATGAACTGCGGGGTAGTGGAACGTGTCCGGGTCGGCGGTCTCCCAGGCTTCGGCCCAGTTGTGGAAGCGAGTTCCGCTCAGCAGCTCGCCTGGCTGCAGCCAGTTGTAGAGCTCCGCGTAGGTCTCACCGACCTGCTCATTGGTGCGCCGCAGCAGGTGGGACGGCCCCAGCTCAGAGAAGCTATTCAGGCCCATCGATGCCAATAGGCTAGCTGCTTCCGCGACCGTGGCATTGTGATAGTTGGCCACACGCTGACCCTTGTCGTCGACATCCAGGGCCTTCCACAGGCTCGGATCCTGGGTAGCCACACCCACCGGGCAGGTGTTTGTATGACATAGCTGAGATTGGATACAGCCGGTGGCCATCATCATGCCGCGAGCCGAGTTCACAAAGTCAGCACCGATGCACATGCGCTTCACAATATCGAAGCCAGTAATGACCTTGCCGGACGCACCGAGCTTAATGCGATCTCGCAGACCGGCACCTACGAGCGCGTTATGGACGAGAATCAGGCCGTCGGTAAGCGGCAGGCCAACGCGGTCGGAGTATTCCAGCGGTGCAGCGCCGGTGCCGCCTTCAGCGCCGTCGACGATGATGAAGTCCGGGGTGATGTTCTCTTCCAGCATGGCCTTGCACACGGCGAGGAACTCAAGCTGGGAGCCAACACACAGCTTGAAACCGACCGGCTTGCCACCGTTGAGCTCGCGCATGGTGCCCATAAACCGAACAAGTTCACGCGGGGTGGAGTAGACGCGGTGGTACGGCGGGCTCATCACACCCTTGCCAACTGGTACGTGGCGAGTAGCCGCGATTTCCTCATTGACCTTGTGACCTGGCAGCATGCCGCCGAGTCCAGGCTTTGCGCCCTGGCTAACCTTCAGATAGGTTGCCTTGACCTGCGGAATCTTAGCCTTTTCGCGGAAGAGCTCCGGATCGAAGTCGCCATCCTCGGTACGCGCACCGAAGTAACCGGAACCCAGCTGCCAATAGAGGTCGGCACCATACTTCAAATGGTAAGGGCTGATAGCGCCCTCGCCGGTGTCCTGTACGAAGTTGCCCAGCTTCGCGCCCTTATTCATTGCCATGACAGCGTTAGGGGACAGAGAGCCGAAACTCATGGCTGAGATGTTGAAGATAGACGCTGAGTACGGCTGGGCGCAGTCCGGACCGCCAATATCTACGCGCGGATCCTCGATGACGTGCTGGCTCGGCGCCATCGAGTGGCGGACGTACTCGTAGCCGGGCGCATTAATCTTTCGCTCAGTACCGAATGACTTCTTCGAGGACAGCCCCTTCGCACGCTCGTAGACCACGGTACGGGTATCGCGGTCGAATGGAGCGCCGTCGAAGTTGCGTTCGATGAAGTACTGCTGCATCTCAGGGCGAATGGTCTCACCCATGTAGCGCAGATGGCCGATGACCGGGAAGTTCCGCAAGATGGAGTGCTTCCTCTGAAGCATGTCATAGATAGCCACAACATCCAGGAAGAGGATGAAGGCCATCAGAATCCACCACCATGGGCTCAGATCCCATACAGCCAGTGCGCCCAAGACGTTGATGAGGGCGAGAATCGCAAGAATATATGGTCGGGTAATCACGGTTTCCAGGTTATCGCGACTACTTAGAGCGCTTCTCGACGGGACAGCTGCGACTAAATCACACGGGCTTTTTCGGCCGTAGAAATAGCAGTGACACGCTCGCTATCGCCACCGCGCACGACGACGGCAGCACCTCCACGAACCCAAGCCGACAGCACATTACATGCCCATTTATCTGCGGTGACCTGTGAAGAATCAGGCACCAGCCAGCCGTCGGAAACGACGCGGGAACCGGGCGTGAGCTGCATCTCGTCCGCATAATCGCCAGCAGATGAAAGCAGTTCTGCAGCCGACTTTTCCCCAATAACGGGGGTTTGGTCGGAGTCCGGGCCTGCGCCTAGATATGCGTCTGGGTGGAAACGAACTTCCGGACCAAAGTCAATGACTCCCGGTGGAATATCATCACCGCATTCCACGACACCGCGGCCAAAGGGATCGTCGGTAAGCACTGCGAGGTAGGCATCTGGGAACTTCTCTTCCCACGTGCTGACGTTGCTGACAGTGGTGAATACGACCAGCGGCTCCTCATCGCTAACGGTGACGCCAGCACGCTCGCAGCCCAGGATGATGCAGGCGGACTGCCAAATCAACGGCAAGTCAATCCATACTTGGTCTCCGGCGACGAGGTCGAACTCATCGTGCAGCATGTTGGCGATCTTGCTGGCCCAGTTGTCCAGAGTTTGGGCCGATAGATCAGTACGACCGCCGGTAGTTTCGTCATAACAGGTCAAACGAGGCACGGACGGGTCGGCCTCGAGAAGTGTCTTCAGAATCTCCACGCCTCCAAGGGTAACGAGATTCTCTCCAGGCCGTCGGGAAGAGTCCCCTAACTCAACAGCAGGGTGAACAAAAGGACCGTCGGCAAGCAGGCGATTGTCGTAATCACGCCACAATCGCGCGCCTGTTCAAGGTTCCGGCCGAAACGGGAGGCGAAGGTGTAGACGTTCTGGGCTGTCGGCAGGCCGGCGATAATCACAGCTGCCAGCAGCGCATGCCCGCTGAGACCAAAGACAAAATGGCCGAACAGGAGAGCCAGCGCGGGGGTGCAGGAAAAGCTTCAGCGTAGACGCCACCACGACGGCGCGACGAGGGGAGCGGCCGGCTTCCATAAACGGCATGCCATGCAAACTAATACCGAAGGCCAAAAGTGCCATTGGCACCGCGGCCTGCCCCAATAGCCCCACTGGATGCGCTACGAACTGAGGTAGTTTGATAGCAAACGCATTAACCGCAAGTCCCACCATCGCCGCCAGAAAGATCGGGTTCTTCAGCGGTGCCATGATGACATTGCGCGGTCGGAAATGGCCGCGGTTAGTGAGGATTTCCAGCACGGTCATGGAAGCGGGCGCATAGAAGGCAATCTGAAAGATAAGGGCTGGGACGACGGCGGTAGCGTCGTGAAGCACTGCGACAGCGATGGGCACGCCGAGATTAGCGACGTTGTTGTAACTCGACGACATCGCGCCGACCACAGCATCGGCGCCGCGCTGTTTGAACATGGGTGCCACAAAGATCCGGTAAAACGCCGCCGTGCCAAGCGCCGACAGTGCCGCGACGCCAAACGCCGAACCGAAGATGCTCGCCGAATCCGCCGTCGCGAGCGTGTGCGCGAGCATGCACGGCATCGCAATCCAGAACACGACCATATTCAGGGTAAAAGATGCCCGCTTATCGACGATCTCACTGCGCCCAAACAACCAGCCAACAATGATGGGTTAAGTGACAAAAAGTGTGTCTGATTTTCA
>NZ_KV836145.1:0-2054 GCF_001838255.1 Corynebacterium sp. HMSC073B01
CGGAGGTCGCGGGTTCAAGTCCCGTCAGGGTCGCCACTTGATTAAATTCAAGTCTGGCCAGATAGCTCAGTCGGTAGAGCGTCCGCCTGAAAAGTGGAAGGTCAGCGGTTCGATCCCGCTTCTGGCCACAATTAATCCCCAGTCCGGAAACGGGCTGGGGATTCTTTGTTTTACCAGGTGTTTGTCGGGTTAAGTGACAAAAAGTGTGTCCGCTCGGTGTGTCGCCGGGTGGGCCCTTTTTATCTCATGGGCCCTTTCCGGATTCCTATGTTGTGTTGGTATTCGGTTGGGATAGCGTTGTCGTAGAAGGCTGGTCGTCCTGTTTCGTGGTCGGCTTTGTTGTGGTCTTCTGGGACAAGATCGTTGACTTTGGCGAGTTGATCTTGTCCGTAATTGCACTGCCTGGCGATCTTTAGCGGGTCGTCAGGCAGCTGCGTTTTCGAGTGCAGGTACCACTCGAGCATTTTGCGTTGGCGCTCCCCGGACCTGCCGCGATGCGCGTCGGCGATGCGTTTGAGCTGGGCGTTGACGCCGCCTTCCAGACTGTTGGTTGTTGATGCCCAGCGCTGTGGTTCGAGTGCTTCTGGTGGTGGCTGCAGGTAGGTAAACAGCCAGTTATTGCGCGATAGGTGCAGCAGTGAGTTGTATGCCTTGCGAACTCGCAGGTGGGTCCATTCCCACTGGTTGTTGAGGGTGCGGCGTTCTTTGGGGAGGGGTGTTTTTTCGTTGAGGAATGCTTTGAATACCTGTCCGAAGTCATGCAGGCGCAGCGTCCACTCCCGTGCCTGGTCGAGTGTGGTGATACGGGTCAGTTTCAACGCCAGGGCGTAGATAGCTTTGCCTGCGTCGGTGCGTGGACGGCTGGTGGTGTAGCGACGGACCACGCGTTGGGCATGGACAAGGCAGCGTTGGATGCGGGTGGTTGGCCAGCAGGTTTTGATTGCTGAGTAGGCGCCTTGGCCACCGTCGAGGACAACGCATAGTGGTGGGGCGATGTTTTTGAGTAGTTGGGTGTAGGCGTGGGCGGTTTCGCGTTGTGTCCAGTGCCATGCGATGACGTGGTCGTGGCTGGCTGCCACAAGTAAGCAGCCAGCGTCGGTGTAGGTGCCGTCGATGAAGATTTGGTCGTAGACCCGGTTGGGATCGGGGGTGTTAGGGACATCGATAAGCCACAATGAGGTGAACCGGCGGTCGAGTGTGCGCCGGGAGACATTCAAGGTGTCGGCCACCTTGGTTAAAGAAGCAGTGCCGGTGACGTAGGTGTGAAACGCTTTGAAATCCCGGGTGTGGGTCTGATCGGGGCGGTGTCGTGTTGTTGAGCATCCGCAGTCAGGGTTTTTGCATCGCCACCTGGTTGTCCCTTTGGTTGTGGTGCCGTTTTTCTTCATTTGCCCAGCGCATATAGGGCATCGGGGTCTGTTTGGAGTCACCCAGAAAGACAACCAGGCCCCTGTTACCACATGCAGGAGCCATTCCGGTGGATTGAGCAAGAAACGGGCCTGAATAAGGTCTGGAACCTTATATAAGCCCGTTTTATGCGGCCTGACCAGCAAATAGGCTGAAAATCAGACACACTTTTTGTCACTTAACCCTCTGATTCTCAAGATGGTGACTGGTGAGAAGCCAAAAACTACGGGCTGCAAATGTGAAACTGTATGAGTTTATGACACTTTCAGGCCATTTTTCGGGCTATTTTTGTCATAAACGTAGTCAGTAACTTGCATCGCCCCAACGCCGCCAGTCATAAACGTAGTCAGTAACTCGCATCGGTGTCACTGGGGGAGAGGGGGGCTTTACCCGGGTTTGGTGGGGAGAGCTTTTGCCACAGTCTAGGATGCCCCGAGACCCGGGGCTGGATGTCAGTTTTCAACTTAAAATATCTGCCATGAACTGGCGATTTGCTTATGTTCAGCGCTGTTCTGTAGAGTAACAACTCGTGCACAGCGCTGGTAATCCAGAAAGTTGAGCACGGCATTTAAGGCCCTGTGGCGCAGTTGGTTAGCGCGCCGCCCTGTCACGGCGGAGGTCGCGGGTTCAAGTCCCGTCAGGGTCGC